>PWJI01000019.1 GCA_003560095.1 Candidatus Nealsoniibacteriota bacterium | reverse complement strand
TCCTCCACCTAAAACTACAATGGTCATATTAAAGAGATTATAGCACTGAAGAATAAAAATAAAAGAAAATCTTCTTTTTTTAGAATATTTTTTGAGATTTTTAAAAAAGAGACGGTTATTTGCCGTTCCTTTTTAATTTCCTAATAAGTTCTTTTTTAGTTACCTTGCTTTTTACAAAATCAATTCCTGCCATAGAGGCTTCTTTAATAAGCTCTGCCTTGCTTAAATCTTCAAGGTCTTCTGATCTTCCGTTTTTTTCTTTTATTTCTCCGCTTATTGTCTTGTAGAGAGTTTCAAAGCGTGTAGCTACCTTTTCCCAACAAAATTTTTCCTCTACATCTCTTCTGGCATTTTCTGCTAGTTTTTTGCTTAATTTTTCGTTTTCCAATAAGCGGTTGCATTTTTTTGCAATATCTCCCGAGTTGCGAGGTTTTACAATGAGACCGTTTTTTCCATCTTTAACAAGAAAAGAGAGTGCGCCTTTATCGGTAGTTATTACCGGAGTGCCCATAGCCATTGCCTCTACCACAACCAATCCAAAGGATTCTGCAACAACAGAAGGAGATATGCAGATGTCTGCACGGTGATAAAAGGGAAGGAGATCTTCAGGAAGAAGATATCCCAAGAGATGAACATTTGTGAGTCTTTTTTTCTTAATAATTTCTTCCAGCTCTTTTTTCTTTGGTCCTTCTCCGGCAATAAAAACATCACCCTTTATCTTATTAGCTGCGTTTACTATATACTCTATTCCTTTTTCCGGACTAAGTCTTCCGGCAAAAAGAACAACTTTTTTGCCATTTAATTTGTATTTTTCCTCAATGTGAGAAGTTTTTATTTTTTTAGGAAAATGAGAAAGATCAATTCCCGCGGGAATTATCCTGGAAAGTCTTACGAGTTTTTTGTCAAAAACATCAAAAAAGCGATCTTTTGCGTCTTTACTTACCATAGTAACTGCTTTTGCTTGTCTTAAAGAATCTTCCGTTAAAGAAATTTGTGCTTTATTTTCCAGAGAATTACTCAAACAACTTCCGTGAGTAGTAATGATGTATCTTGTGCCTGTAAGAGAAAAAATGTAGCGAGCTACCCAAGCAATAACAGAAAGATGATTGACGTGTATAATGTCCGGCTTAAAGTTGTAAACCGCTTCCATTGTTGTGTCAAGATAGCTGTTATAAATATCTGTTATTTCTCTAGGAGAAAGTTCGCAATATCTTTTTGCTCCTTCAAGCTCGGGGTGACCAACAAAAACAGGAACCTGTGGAGGTTCAACCCGATATTGTTTAATTTTATCCATAAATCTTCTGTATTCGGGAGCAACAATACCGACTTCGTGCTTTTTTTTGACCAGTTCTTTAGAAAGGAAACGTAAGTAAGTTCCTGATCCGTTACCCCAAAGAGGAAAGTCGTAAAGAAACAAAATTTTCATAATTTTTCTGAAAAATAAAATTAACCCGAAAACTCTCCTTAATTGCGAGAGAGTTGAGAGTGTAATTAGGACTCAATTTTGTAAATGCTTTCTTTAGACAATAAAAAAAGCAAGTTTTGCTAGTAAAATACTACGACAAAAGAAGCGAAATGTCAATTTTAAAAGAGAAAAATGCTTTTAAATAATAATTACTTAGCGAATTATTTTTGTACATATTATAGTAGCGGTGGGGGGTAATATTTTCGTTCTTGCAAAATTAAGATATTTTCATTATAATACAAGCGCTTTTAAAGGGCGCAATTTTTCTTTTTGTTAAAAAAATATATGCACGACTCTCCAATCGAAGAGATAAAAAATAAACTGGATATTGTTGATGTAATTAGAGAGTACGTGAATCTGGAAAAAGCAGGCTCTAATTATAGAGCTCTTTGTCCTTTTCATTTTGAAAAAACGCCTTCTTTTTTTGTTAATCAATCAAGGCAAATATGGAGATGTTTTGGGGGGTGTAACGAGGGAGGAGATATGTTTCGTTTTGTAATGAGAATAGAGGGAGTGGAGTTTGGTGATGCACTTAGAATTTTGGCAAAAAAAGCAGGAGTAAAGCTTCAAAAAAAATCTCCGGAAGTAGAAACTAAAAGAAAGCGTCTTTTTGATATTTGTGAGATTACAACGAAGTTTTACGAAAGTCAGCTTGAAAAATCAAAAGGAGGAGAGAGGGTCAAGGATTATTTAAAGAGAAGAAACATAAGCGAGGAGAGTACAAAGAAGTGGAGAATTGGGTATGCGCCAACGGCAAAAGATGCGCTTTCCAAGTTTTTGATTGGAGAAGGATATGAGAGAAGTGAAATTATAGAAGCCGGTGTTTCATCGGGGAAAGATAATTATTCTTTTGATCGCTTTAGAGGAAGAATAATTTTTCCTATATTTAATTTGAGCGGAAGCCCGGTGGGGTTTGGAGGTAGGGTTCTTGTTAAAGAAGACAAAAGAGCAAAATACATTAATACACCCGCTACAATACTTTACGACAAAAGCTTTCTTCTGTATGGAATAAGTAAAGCAAAAATAGATATCAGAAGGAGAGGTTTTGCGATCATTGTGGAAGGATATACAGATGTTATTTTATGTCATCAGGCAGGTTATGAGAATGTGGTATCTTCTTCAGGGACGGCTCTTACTCCCAAACAACTCGATGTTTTGGGACGTTATACAAAAAAAATGTTAACCGCTTTTGATATGGATGATGCCGGAAAATCGGCGACAAAGAAAGGAATTGACGTTGCTCTGGAAAAAGACTTTGATGTTAGAGTGATTATGATGCCTGAAGAAAAAGATCCTGCAGACATAGTATCTAAGAATCCAAAAGAGTGGGAAGAGTATATTGAAAATGCTCAACCAGTAATGGATTTTTATTTTAAAAACGCTTTTTCAAAGTATAATCCTTCTGACCCAAAACAAAAAATACAAGTTGCAAAAGAGCTTTTGCCGGAGATAAAAAAAATAAAGAACAGCATTGAGAGATCACATTTCATTTCCAAGCTTTCTGATGCTTTAAAGGTGAACGAAGAATCAATATTGGAAGAATTTAAAAAAATAAAAAAAGAAGAAGGACAATTTTTAAGAAAAGAAGAGCCTCAAAAAGAAAAAAGAAAAAAAACCAGAAAGGAGCTTCTTGAAGAAAAAATTGTTTCTTTTTGTACTATAGAAAAAAAGCTCCTTGAAAAAATAAATAATGAAGACACTTCTCTTTTTAGAGAAGAAGTGAAAAATATTATTAGTTTTTTAAAAGAAGAGAAAAAATCTCTCTCGCAAGACGAGGAAAATCTTTTAAATTATTTAGCTCTTTCTCCCAATCCGGACACAGATATAAACCCCATAGAAGAAATTGAAAAATGCAAAAAAGAAATAAAAAAAGAGAATATAAGAAAAAAATTAAAGAAAACTGAAGAAATGCTAAAGGAGGCGGAAAAAAAAGGAGATGAAGAAGAGCAAGAAGAACTTATTAAAAAATTTAGAGACTATTCCAACGAACTTCAAAATCTTTAGATTTAATTTTTAAATATGACAAAAAAAAGAAAAAAAGAGGTTGCTAAAAAAAAATCTTCCAAAGAAAAAATTACAAAGAAAGTTGGGGATACTGTTAAGAGTGCCACTGAGAAAGTAGCAAGTGAATCCGGAGGCAAAAAAAATAAAAAAGACGAAGCAAAGAAAAGTACTCAGAAAAAAGACAATCTTCAAAAAAATAAAAAAACCGTTAAAAAGGTAACGGTGAAAAATGCCGGAAAAAAAAAGAAAGAAAAGATAATCAAAAAAGAAAAAAAACCGACTCAAAAAAGAGAGCTCTTTTCTCAAAATAAATTTAATGAACTACTTAGAAGGGCGGAAAAAAGAAAAGGAATTATTTATTTTTCGGATATTTACGAAATTTTCCCAAGGTGCAAAAGAGAGAAAGGAACATTTAGCAAGCTCCTTATTAAACTTAAAAGAAAAGGAGTAAGAGTAAAAGAAGAAAGAAGTTTCTTAGGAGATGATGCCCAAAGGGAAGTAGAAGATATGGTTGGAATAAGCATTGATTCCATTCAAAGTTATTTAAAAGAAATAGCAAGCGAACCCCTTTTAAATCCCGAGGCGGAAATAGAATTGGCAAAAAAAGTTGAAAGTGGAGATCCTTATGCTAGAAGAAAAATGATAAGGGCAAACTTGAGACTGGTTGTTTCAATAGCAAAAAAATATATAGGGAGATCTCCAAAACTTTCTTTTTTAGATCTTATTCAAGAGGGTAATCTTGGTCTTTTTCGTGCAGTGGAAAAATTTGATTGGAGAAGGGGGTATAAATTTTCAACATATGCAACTTGGTGGATAAGACAATCTATAAATCGTGCTCTTGCCGATCAGTCCAGGACAGTTCGCATACCGGTTCATATGGTGGAAAAAATATCCAAATACGTAAAAGCAAGAAAAGAATTATTTCAAAGTCTTGGAAGGGAGCCTTCCGCAGAAGAGATTGCTGCCGAAATGGGAATAGAAGTTGAAAAAGTAAGACATATTATAAAAATATATCAAACCGCAACCTCGCTTGAAGCACCGGTAGGTGATGAAGATGATAGTAGTACACTTGCTGACTTTATTGAAGACGAGAAGGCTGTTTCCCCTTCAATTTCTGCGGCAAGAAAACTTCTTAAGGAGAGGCTTGACGATATTTTGGTTGATTTAGAGTCACGAGAAAAAGAAATATTATCTATGAGATTTGGATTAGAAGATGGAGTAACTCATACATTAGAGGAGGTGGGGCAAAAGTTTGGAGTAACAAGAGAAAGAATAAGGCAAATTCAGGCGAAAGCACTTGAGAAAATAAGAAAACACGAAAGGCTTGAAAGATTAGAGGGGTATTAAGCTAATTTTCAAATTTTAAAAAAAGATTGAGAAAATTTTAAACTGTGTTATAATATCGCCGTTAGCTTTAGTTCTTTTTTAAATCATTCCGCGGTAG
>PWJI01000023.1 GCA_003560095.1 Candidatus Nealsoniibacteriota bacterium | reverse complement strand
TTCTTCTTGTAAGAATATTTTTTCTCTTAATTCTTCTTTTGCCTTTTCGTTTGCATCTTTAAAATAATAACCACTCCACTTTCCCGCCTCTTTTGTATAAACACCACTGGAGTCCATGAGCTCGATCATCGGTAAACCATTTTTCTTGCCAAGCTCAAAGTCGTCTTCACCAAAATTGGGAGCAATATGAACCACTCCTGTTCCTTCTTCTGTGCTAACAAAATCGGCTAAATAAATTTTGAAAACATTTTTATTTTCCTTTATTTCTTGATTCTCTAAATCAAAAACCGGCGTGTAAGAAATTCCTTCAAGCTCTTTTCCTTTTATCTCTTTTATTTTTTTAAAACTTTTTTCCTTAAAAAACTCTTCTACCTTTTCTTTTGCTAAAACATATTTTTTTCCCTCACTTTCGGTTACCACATAATCAATATTTTCTCCAACCGCCAAAGCTAAATTTCCGAAAAGCGTCCAAGGTGTTGTTGTCCAGACTAAAATAGAAAAATCTTTTTCCGTTTCAAATTCTACCACCACTGAATCATCTTTTACATCTCTATAAGATCCTGCATCCATTGTTACTTCAAATTTTGAAAGGGGAGTGGCACATCTTGGACAATGAAGAGATGTTCTGTATCCTTCGTATATAAAATCCTTTTCATAAAGATCTTTAAACGCCCAAATAACACTTTCCATAAACTTCAAGTCCATTGTTTTGTAGGCGTTTTTCATATCAACCCACCGCCCAATTCTTTCGACATACCACTCCCACTGCTTAGAACTCGTGCTTACATAATCACGACAAGCTCCCACAAACTTCTCGACGCCCAAGTCTTCGACATCTTTTTTATTTTTTAATCCAAGATTTTTTTCTACCTTGTTTTCTGCAGGAATACCGTGACAATCCCATCCCCAAACACGCTCAACACGATAACCTTTCATTGTGAAATAACGAGGAATAACATCTTTAGCAATACTGGGAAGTAGAGTAGCGTAATGAGGAAGTCCAGTAATAAAAGGAGGGCCGTCATAAAAAACATAGTTGCCATTTGGAGCCGGTTTTTCTACCGATTTTTCAAATATTTTGTTTTCCTTCCAAAAGTCAATCACCTCTTCTTCGTGTATTGAAAATTGGCTTTTCTCTTCTTTTTGTTTTTTTTCCGTCATTTTTAAATATTTTGATTATTTTAAAAATCTACATTTTTTCCGGAACAGATATACCCAAAAGAGAAAGACACTGCTTTAAAATAATAGATGTTCCTTTTGTAATGGCAATTCTCTTTTTATCTTTTAAGATTGTATGAGTATCATAAAAATAATTAAACTCTTTAGATAAATTATATGCATATTCGGCAATAATATTGGGAGAGAAATTTTTAGCAGCAGAATCTACTGTTTCGTTAAATTGAATAACTCTTTTAACCAACTTTCTTTCTTCGTTATTTAATTTTTTTATTCTTACATTTTCGCTCTTTTCTGCTTTTTGCAATATACTATTACACCTTACAAAGGTATATTGCAAATAAGGGCCGGAGTCTCCTTTTAAAGTTATTATTCTATCCCAATCAAAAACAACATCTCTTTTATGGTGACGCTTTAAATCGTTATACTTTACCGCACCAACTCCAACAATCTTGGAAATTTCTTCTTTTTCTTGATCAGAGATATCTTTGCCGCTTCCCGATTTTTTAATAATTTCTTTAGCTTTTTCCCTTGCCAAGTCCAATACATCTTGAAGATGAACAGTTTTTCCTTTTCTGGTGGAAAATTTCCCTTCTTTCAATCTAAACATTCCGTGTGGCATGTGCACAAATTTTTCTTTTCTGGCCCACCCCATTTTCTCTATTGCAAGAAAAAGCTGTTTTATGTGAAGCGTTTGATCTGCTCCTATTTCATAAATCAATAAATCGGGAGAAAACTCTTTTAATCGATACTTTGCGGCCGCCAAATCACGAGTGAAATAGGTTGTGCTTCCGTCAGACTTTAAAATCATTGCCGGAGGCATATTGTCAAATTCTACAATAAGAGCTCCTTTGCTTTCTTTGGCAACTTTTTTTTCTTTTGCTTCTTCTATAACACCTTGAAGCTTATCTTCGTAAAAACTTTCTCCTATTACATAGTCTATTTTAACATCAAGGTCGTCATATATTCTGTTAAACTCTTCCATGCTTTTTTCTCGGCAAATTTCCCATACTTCTCTGGCTTCCTTGTCTCCTTTCTCCAACTTTGAAAACCACTTTCTTCCTTCTTCTTCTATTTTTGGATTTTTTTCCGCTTCTTTGTGAAAACGAACATAAATCTCTTCAAGCTCCTTTATGGAAAGTTTTTTGGGGTCTTTGTTTTCTTTTTTGATTTGATAAAGTAATTTTCCGTATTGCGTTCCCCAGTCACCGAGATGATTTACTCCCAAGGCGTTCCACCCTTGAAATTTGTAAATATTATAAATTGCCTGTCCGATAATAGTCGAGCGCAAATGACCAACTCCAAAAGACTTGGCAATGTTGGGAGAAGAATAATCTACTACCAAAGTTTTTTCGCTTATACCCTTTCCGTAATCTTCTTTTTCCTCCAAAACTCTTATAAACTCTCTCTCCATTGCATCTTCGGAAAGAAAAAAATTAAGAAAACCGTTTTTTTCTTCTATTTTGGAAAAAACGTCTGATTTTATTTTTTTCTTTAGCTCTTTTGCGACTATTGAAGGATTCTTTTTTTCTTTTTTAGCAAGCAAAAAGGCAACATTGGATGCATAATCTCCATGCTCTTCTTTGGCATGTTGCAAATTAAAATTTTCCTGTGTTATTTCTTCTAATATTTTTTCCGCTATTTTTTTCATTTTTTTTGCTTTTCGTAAAATTTATTTTATCTTATTTTTCTCTCTTTGTCTATTTAAAAAAATAAATCTTTTTGCTTTATTCTTTAGAATAAGAAGTTTTTATGATAGAATTAATCATTATGACTGTTTTAGTAAAAAACAAAAAGGCGAGCTTTAATTACCACATTTTAGAAAGAATGGAGGCGGGTTTAGTGCTTTCAGGGCAAGAGGTAAAAGCAATAAGAAGCGGAAAAACATCTCTTTTTGGATCTTATGTAACAATAAAGAAAGGTGAGTGCTTTCTTGTAAATTGCAATATTTCTCCTTACCAACCAAACAACACTAAAGAAGAATACAACCCCAAAAGAAAACGAAAACTACTCTTGAAAAAGAAAGAAATAGATTACCTTCAAGGGAAAATAAAGGAAAAAGGTGTCACTTTAATTCCTTTAAGTATTTATACAAAAAGAAATTTTTTAAAACTGGAAGTAGGCGTAGCGATAGGAAAGAAAAAATACGACAAAAGGGAAGCAATCAAAAAAAGAGATATTGATAGAAATCTAAGAAGAAGAATAAAAAGGTAACTCTTAAGCTAAGAAAAAGAACATCTTCTTAATATAAAGATCTTTCAAGCAACAATCGGAGGTTCAACCCCCGATTGTCTATTTACTTGGGGTTTAGTGCTTGTAATTTAACTGTCGGAGGTTCAACCTCCGACAGTTATCCCTATGTCCACCCCCGGTGGTGGACACGGTGGATATTTGGGGAAAAATGTTTATCTACTGCATTTTTTTGCGAAATACCTTAACCCATCCCCAAACAAAAATAACGGGAATAATTATTATGAGAGCATAAAGCAAATACTCAATAACTTTTATTGCCAGTATAAAGCTGTTTACCAAAATGTTCATAAAAGAAACAGTAATGGATTCGATAGCATTATTTATTTTGTCACGAAAACGGTTTCCCAAGTCTTCGGGCCATAGAACAGGTGTTATTTTTTCTTCAATTGTTATGCTAACTTTCGCCATATCCGAATCCCTTTCTCTGTCCATCAGGTCTCTTTGAAAGTAAGCCTGATCTCCAACAAGATTTTTTTCTTCATCGGTAATCATTTTTAAAAGCTCTACTTTTTCAGCTCCTGGAGGCATTTCAAGGGCTTCCTGTCTTATTTTATTGTAACTTTCCAGTGCGCGATCTATGATAGCAATTTCATCTACCTGATAGCGAATGTCTATTCTATAATTTGACGTGTGATAATTTTCCGTTTCAAAAGAATTTTTTACCTCTCTAATAAATTCATCAAAATGCTCCATGGGAATTCTTGCCTTAAAATAAATAGTTAAAAGTCTGCTCGTTTCTGTTTTTCTATTTACTTCAATATACCCACCCTTTTCCTTAACGATTTTTTCTAATTTTTTATAATCATTTTCCGCATTTTCAGACTTAACCGTCATTCTCCCTTCTTTCACTTCTAATTCTCCCAAACCTTCATCACTCCAATCATCATACAAGAGACCCTCTTCTCTACTATAGTCATAATCCAAAAAATCCAAATCCATATCCATGGGAGATGGAAAGGAGATAGAGTAATCCATAGATGAGGGAGATGATACGGGAGAGGGAGCTTCACTTTCCATTTTATATGATGGTGATGACATCATAAGACCTCCTCTGGCAATATAAGCAACAATACCTATTGCAAAATGTCCTGCAATTAAAAATATAAACAAACCAAAAATGCCGGTAATTATTTTATGTTTGCTCATCCAAGCTTTTATTTTAGAATAATCCATATATTATTTTTTAATTAATAAATTATTTATAATTTTAATTAATAATATATTTTTTTATAAAAATATCAACATTTTCAATTCATAACAACCCAATAATCAATAATTTTTATTGGTAGTTCACTATCACAACCTTCAAAAGTACTGTCGGAGGTTGAGCCTCCGATTGTTTGTAATTTGGAGTTTAGAGTTTTTAGTTTGGAGCTTGGTGTTTTTAATTTGGGGTTTGTGATTTGGAGCTTGGTACTTTGTAATTTATGCTATCAAGAGACTGAAGGGACTGTCAGAGGTTGAACCTCCGAAAGTTAAAATTGCCTGTTCTCTAAAAGTAAAAATTATAAATTTCCGTATTTCCGTATTCATTCCCCCCATGTACACCCCCGGGGGTGTACATGGGGGTGTGTATTTGTGATATGAAGTGTTTTACAGTAAAAAAATAGTATTGGCTTAAACTTGTAATCTTTAATCTCTGTTTTTAATTTTTTATGCTTGTCGACCTGCAAATACCATCTGGCTCTCTGCTCACGATCGTACTTAATGGGGCTTGGCATATTCATTTTTTTATTAGTTAACACCTGTTACCCTTGAGTATATCAAGTGTTACCCCATGGTGTTAACTATACAAACTCAGTGTTTTCTAATCAACAAATGAGGCTGAAATGAAAGTTGTGAAACTTATCATTTCTTGAGGTTTGTGTTTAATATTTTTAAATAATTCTTGCTTGTATTTCTCCATTTCTTCAGCAAAG
>PWJI01000047.1 GCA_003560095.1 Candidatus Nealsoniibacteriota bacterium | reverse complement strand
TCGGAAAAGGACGATATGATATGACAAAAAAAGAATTTATTTTTGTCGATTCGCGAATTTTCAGCCGGACTTAAGAAAGAAATTAATAAAAGGAGGTTATTATGGCAAATCCGAAAAAGAAAAGGAAAAAAAAGGTAGAGAGGATTATGAGGGAGGTAAGAAAAAACGGCTCTGAAAAAAGCGAAAGAAAAGAAAAAAAACAAGCTTCCTAAAGCATATCCGCATTCATCAGAAAAGATTTTCCCTTAAACTGTCATAATAAACAAAACATCACTATAAAAAGAGATACAAATTATTTAAAAGACACTTTCTGTCTTTCTAAAGCCCCCTTACTATTTATAAAAGGGGCTTTTTTTTGGAACTTTAATTTTAATGACTTATTTTCTCTCTTTTTGTTACTTTCGGCTGATAGTAATCGTTTAGCCTGTAATAAACTTTACTTGCCTCAATTACTTCTCCGCTTTCTTTAATTTCCATTTCCAACATAAAACCACTCATTGTTTCTTCTGAAAAATATTGATCAAAAACAAAATTTCCCAAAGAGTAGGCAATATATTTTTCTTCGTATTTTTCTACCGGCTGGGTAACGTGAGGGTGATGACCAATAACAACATCGGCTCCGTAATCTATGGCTCTTTGACTTAAAAGTATTTGATTTTCATTGGGTTTTTTTTGGTATTCGTCTCCGTAATGAAAAGTTACCGCCAAAAAATCAACTTTATTTTTTGCGTTTTTAATATCTTCTTTCATTTTCTCCAAAGAAAAATCGGTTATTCCCGATCTTTCATTGGTTGCAAAAGCGTAAGGATAGAGAAACGTGGTGTACCCCAAAAAACCAACCTTTGTTTCGTCAAGATTTATTATGGCAGGGGAGTGTACTTCTTCTTTGCTAAATCCTGCACCGGTGTAAGCGATTTCTTCTTTAGTTAATCTTTTCATAGTATCTTCAAAAGCTTCTCTGCCGTAATCAAAGGTGTGGTTATTTGCCAAAGATACAATATCAAACCCGGCAAACGAAAGACCGCTCATTGCCCTTGGGTCTGCCCTAAAAGAGTAAAGCCCACCCAAATCTCTTCCTTTATCGGAAATCATGCTCTCCAAATTACCAAAAAGAAGATCGGCCTTCCTTAGGTCTTCATAAATATTTAAAAAGGGAAAATTATAGTCTCCTCCTCCGTGTCTTTCGGTCATCGTCTTTACTCCTCGGTCAAGCATAATGTCACCGGTAAAAAGGAGGGTGTATGTTTTTTCCTCCTCTTCTATTTTTTCACTTTCTTTAGGGTTTTCCGTTATAAGGTTTTTTACGTTTTTTTGTATTGTTCTTGTGTTTTTCACTCCTCCAATCTCACTAAAGGAAAAAGAAATATTGCCCAACTTGGTTTCTCTATAAAAAAACAAGGACAAAAAAACTCCCATAACAAAAATTCCTAAAAAAAATAAAACAGATTTTGCTTTCATGCCTCTATTTTATTAAAATTTCTTTAAAAAGTCCAGAAAAAAGGCCTTAAAAGAAGATATATTGAAAGCAAAACTTTAGCCCTATATCTTTTGTTTTTTAAAAGACTTGGGAGCTTGCTTAAAGGTGTTATTAAGCGAGGGATTGATTTTTTTTGTTTTTATTGTTATAGTATATAAAAAACAAGGGGAGGGAAAAGTTCTTTTATTTTAAAGAGAGAAATTAATAATTTTATTTAAAGTCGATAAAAACATGAGTGAAGATTTCATTAATCTGGAAAAGAAACCCGGAAATAAAAAAGACATAGTCACTTCCCTTGTTGTTCTTGCTCTTGTCTTTTTGGCGGTGTTTGGATTTGTTACTTTAAGAGAACACAGCCTTAGAGATGTTATTTCTTCCGCTTCTCAAAAAGTGTCCGAGGAAGTTTCTCAAATTTTTTCTACTAAAGAAGAAAAAGAAGAGAAAGAAATAGAAGATGAGAAAGAAGAAGACATTAAGGAAGTAGAGGTAGAAGAAAAAGTAGAAAGCTATAAAGAAACCGCAAGAAAGGGAGACGGACTAACTCATCTTGCAAGAAGAGCGCTCAGCTCCCATATGGAAAAAGAAGACCTAAGTCTTTCTGATGAGCAAAGAATTTATATCGAAGACTATGTCCAGAAAAATCTTTTACCCGAAAGAGAAGAGCCTCGTTTTTTAGATATTGGAGAAGAAGTGGAAATTTGTGTTGAGTTAATTGAGGAAGGGATAGAGCTTGCCGAAAATCTTTCTTTAGATGAGATAAACAATTTAAAGCAATACTCTTCTCAGGTTTCTTTTTAGAGCTTATTAAATAGAAAAGCAAAACCGTTATTTTGAAGTATCGGAATTTTCTTTAGTGTTAAATTTCTATTACATAAATAAAGAATGAACAAACCTTATTTTATAGAACTTACCAACAAACTTTACAGGCTTACCTTCTTTTTTCCTCAAAGAGAGCCTCTCCGTCACAGAATAAGAGAACTTGGAGACGAAATATTAACCAACCTTGTTCTTATTTTGGAAGGGGAGATAGAAAAAAGAAGAGAGGCCGCTTTTAGCGTGGAAAAGAATATAGAAATACTTGATTCTCTTTTAGAGCTTAGCAAGTCGCAAAACTGGATTGATTCAGAGCAGATTAAAAAAATTCAATCAAAATATTCAGAGATAAAGGTGGAGGTTGAAGAGTTTAACGATATTCTAAGAAGAAAGTCGGCTTTCTACGAAAGCAAAGCTCTTATGATAGAAGATGCAAAGAAAAAAGAAAAAGAAGCCATGCAAAGAGAAAAAGAACAAAAAGAAGAGGAAAAGAAAG
Organism: Candidatus Nealsoniibacteriota bacterium; assembly: GCA_003560095.1. GTDB lineage: Bacteria > Patescibacteriota > Minisyncoccia > Minisyncoccales > PWPS01 > PWHW01. Next base: position 2,650 of record PWJI01000047.1, on the reverse strand, counting down.
AGAGTTCGGAATTTATTACAAAGAAAGAAGAGAAAAAACAAACCAAAGAAAAAGAGAGTGTAGAGCTCAATTCAAGACAAGAAAAAATAGTTGATCTCCTTCGAAAAAGAGAAAAAATTCAAGTTAAAGATATTCAAGAATTTTTACCCAAGACAACAAAAAGAACATTAAGAAGAGATTTGAGTTATTTGGTGCAAAAAAATATGGCAAAAAGATTTGGAAAAGGAAATACTACATACTACTCTCAAAAAGAAAAAGTACTAAATAGGACATAACGGAATTTAATAGGACAAGCATAGGACATATAAAATTTAATTTTGTGACCTATGTTTGTCCTATTTTCTGTGAAGCGAGCTTTAGGGAAGTAAGCGTTATTACTGTGTCAATTAAGATATTAAAAGAGAGTTTTTTAAAAAGAAAATATTTTATATTTTGTCCGTTTAGATGTTTTGTTTTTTTTTAAAGTATTTTTTCTTTTAATTTTAAAAAAATTTCAAGTGCAATCTTTAATATTTTTAAAAAAGAAGGTAAAATTAGTTAAGAGGTAAGAGGTTTAAAAAGATTAGGAAAATGTTTAAAAGTGAAGAAGTAAAAAGAAAAGAAGAGTTTGAGAAAATTTACGACAATCACGTAGATCAGATTTTTAGATTTGTTTATCTTAAGGTAAGCTCAAAAGAGACAGCTGAAGATATTACTTCCAAGGTTTTTATTCGTGCTTGGGGGGCGGTTAAAAAGGGAGAGGTTTTTTGCGAAAGAAAAAAAGGTTTTCAAAAAAAAGCCAGCCTAAGCGTTCCCGAGTCTTCAGCGAGTCTAAGAAATCCGCGTGCTTTTCTTTATCAGATAGCGAGAAATTTGGTTATTGATTATTACCGCCAAAACAGAAAAAGAGAAGACGATGAAAAAGGCTCTTCTAAAAATTTTCCGCAAACAAAGGTTTCTTTGGAAAAGGTAGTTGTACCCGACAAAGAAATGCGCGCCGACGAAAGAGCTATCTTGGAGTCGCAAGTAGAAGAAGTAAAAAATGCGCTCAAAGGCATGAAAGAGGAATATCAAAACGTTATTATATGGTATTACCTTGACGAACTTACCAGTGCGGAAATAGCCGATCTTTTAGAAAAGCCGGAAAGCTCTATTCGTGTTCTTATTCACCGTGCCGTTTCCGCTTTAAGAAAAAACTTGAAAACAAAAAAATAAAAAAGGTGTAACATTTTTTCAAAAGTTTCGTCTACTAAAAAAGAGAGAGGCTTGAAGTGTCAAGCGAAACAAAAGAAAAAATACTTGAAAACATCGCAAAATAACATGGAAAAGAAAATACTCGAAAAAATTTATGTGCTTCGCAAGATAAAACCTGAGAATGAATGGACCTCTAAACTGAAAGAAGAAATTCTTGAAAGCCAAAAGAAAGAAGAATCTCTTTCCGTATTTGCTTCTCTTGGAAGCAGTGTGGCAAAAAAATACGAGGTTCTTGTAAAACTTATTAGAGGAGTTTCTGACGGAAACTTTTCTTTCTTAAAAACGCGAAACGTTTCCGCTTTTGCCGGAGTTTTTACGTTTGCGATTTTCTTTTTTGTTTTTATGCTTCCTCACTTTCCTTTAGATTATAACAGAGACATTATTTACTTTCCCGCTTCTTCGCCGGCTTTGGTAGAAAAAGAGGGAGGAGTAGAAGACGAGGAAGATAAAAGAATGGTTGCCAAGGAAGAAGAAATGGAAATAAAAAAGAAGAGCATTGAGGAACCTATTGAAAAAGAGGTTGCCAAGTTAAGAGAAAATGTTCGTGGATTGAAGGTAGAGGTTCTTGGAATGATGATTGAAAAAGAAAGAGATATAAAAAAGGAGGAGTTAACCGACAGGGAAATTACCCGGTATCTTATAGAAATTGCCAAAGAGGATGTGGCTACAAAAAACGAAGATGCTATGAGAATAATGTCGGTTGAAGAAAGCAAAGAAGACAAAAAAGAAGATTTAACAAAAGATTTAATAGAAGAAATAAAAGAAAGAATGAGCAGTGATGAGACAAAAGAAGAAGAAAAAGAAACCCTTTATTACGCGATTGAAGAGCTTTCACTTGACATTTTAAAGAAAGCTCAATAAAATGACTGAATGTCTATTTTACAAGAAAGAGCTTTAGTTTCTTTTTTGGAAAAATAAAAAAACCTTAACAATTTTGGAAATTAGCAGAAGTCAGCCGTTTTCCTTTATCCTCGCACCAATTTTTGGTGCGGGGATTAACACCACGTCTTTTATTTAAGACGCTGGAGATTGACCTCGCGCCATTTTGTGGTGTGGAGACGGGAAGGGTCGATAACGGCAGAATTAAAAAGTAGAGTGAGTAAAGCTTTGCTTTTCACTCAAAAAAATTATTAATCAAATTAAATTATTAACTCGCGCTTACGCAATAAAAGCGTAACCGCAAACAAAAAAATGAATAGCCTTACAAAAAAACTTTTTGTTGGTTTCATTGCTCTAGCATTTGCCTTTGTTGGTACTGTTGGATTTGCATCTGATGACGTTGACGACATCGCATCTGATCTTGACGATCTCGAAAAAACCGTTTCCGATCTTACCGAACTTATTTCGGAAGCTCTCGGAAACGATGTAAACGATGATGATGAAGAAGACGTTGAAGATGATGAAACCGAAGAAGAAG
>PWJI01000024.1 GCA_003560095.1 Candidatus Nealsoniibacteriota bacterium | reverse complement strand
TTGATTATCATTACCTCAATTATGGCAAGCTCACACATTTTCTGCAAAGGGGGCTGTTTCAGCCTCCTTTTGCACTAGAAAACGTTATCATTTCAGCCTCATCTTGCATTGTACAACACTAACTCTTGACTAAAATCACTTTTTCGTGTATATTCTCTAGAGAATTACGGGGATGTATGTTTCGACAAGATCCTCGAAAAGCGTAATGCAAGCCGAGCGCAGTCTCGTACCCTTATAAAAAGGGTAGAAACCTGCATCTTAAAATAAGTGTCAACTTATTTAAAAAAGAACCTGCATTAGCATTAGCTTAATACAGGCATCTCTCTGCTGATTTCTCATAGGCAAAAAGAGGTGTTATAAATGAGAATAGAAAAGCAAAGGCCGAGCCTCTCTTTGTTTTTCGAATAAAAAGAAGGCTCTAAAGATAAGAATACTTTTGTCCGGTTTAAGCTCTTGTCTTTTTAAAAACCGGAACAAGCTTGTAGATTTACTTCTTTTCGGTTTTTGGACGGGGGATCAATCCCCCCATCTCCACCAGTTTTCAAAAATTAATTAAAACCATATCACTTATTAATAAAAAATATTGATAAAGCCTTGAAAAGAAAAAAAACACCAATTAACGAAAATATAAGAGCAAAAGAGATACGTTTGGTTTCCGACCAAGGAGAGCATTTCGGGCTAGTTTCGGTAGAGGAAGGAATTAAAAAGGCAAAAGAAAGAGAATTGGACCTTGTGCAAATTACCGACAACGTCATTCCTCCTGTATGCAAGATAATAGATTACGGAAAATATTCTTACGAAGAAAAAAAGAAAAAGAAAAAACAAGAAAAAACGAGCAAACCACAAGTAAAATCAATTCGTTTGGGTTTTTCAATATCCGATCACGACATGGAAATAAGAGCAAAATCGGCAGAAAAATTCCTAAACGACAATGATTCGGTAAAAGTAATTCTTCCTTTAAAAGGAAGACAAAAAGCACTGCAAGGAGTAGGCCGCGAAAAAATAGAAAAGTTCTTACAACTTATTCAAGAAAAACAAGAAATTAAAATAGAAAAAGATGTTGCAAAAGAGCCTCGTGGCTTAACGGTAACTATCACAAAAAAATGAAATCAAAAGCAAAAACAAGAAAATCTATTTTAAAAAGGTTTAAAATTACCAAAACAGGAAAGATTTTGCGTCGTCTAACAGGACAAATGCATTATCAGGCAAAAAATACGCCTAAAAAGCGCAGAGCTCTTCGTCGTTTTAGAAAAATGAGTCCCGAAGAAACAAAGAAAATTAAAAAATCGCTTACTTATTAATTTTCTGCGCCTATTTGTTTTATAAAAAATTATGTCACGGATAAAAAGAGGTTCAGCCGCAAACAAAAAAAGAAAAAAAATCCTACAAAACGCAAAAGGGTTTCGTTGGGGAAGAAAAAACAAATTTAAAGCTGCTAAAGAAGCTTTAATGAAGGCTTGGAGTTATACTTATCGAGACAGAAGAACAAAAAAGAGAGAAATGCGAAGAAGATGGAATGTTGTAATTAATGCCGCTTGTCGTAAAAACGAAACGACTTATCGAGATTTCATTTATAATCTCAAGCAAAAAAACATTAAACTCGATCGCAAAGTATTGGCAAGCTTAGCAAAAGAAAAACCGGAAATCTTTAAAAAAGTAGTAGAAGAAACAAAAAAATAATTTCCCTTATAGCTTAAACAAAAAAACCGCCTTATCTTAAAGGGCGGTTTTTTCTTTTGCTTCTTTATCTTTATCGGGAAAAGTCGCTTCTTCTTCATCTCCTCTGTTAAGCCAAGGATCGTTTTTTATAGCCAAATAAACAATTGCCATAGAAACTCCATTTATCAAAGAAACCAATATAAAAAGCATTGTAAATCCTAAAAAAGAAGCAATCACACTTCCAAAAATTGCCGCAAAACCAACAGCAAAGCCCATTCCGGTACTTTTTAAGCTCCAGGCATAAGCTTCCCAGTTTTTATCTACGTGTCTTGTAAAAATACCGCTCAGTGTAGGAATAACCATTGCCAAAGCAATTCCCCTTATGGCTTCAAGGAGCATCACATGCCAAATTTGAGAAACAAAAATATAAATTAAAGGAATGATTGTTATTATAATGGTTCCGTTAAGTAAAAAAGCCATATCGTCGTGTTCTCCTTTCACCTTATCTACCTTGTAAGCTAAAAAGGGTTGTATTGCCGATTTTACAATCCAGTGCAATCCTACGGCAATTCCTACAATTTCCATTGAACCTCCTTCTATTTGCCCGGTAATATAAAGAGCAAAAATAGGTGCAATAAGTCCCCAACCGGCATTTACAAAAAAATTAGCGGCAATAATTTTCACAATAAGACGATTTGGCTTAAGCATGCTTGTTTTTCAAGTTAAACTCTATCTCTTCAATTAAAATTAATAGGTTTTCGTCTTTTATATTTTCTTTTGCCTTTTTTAGCCAAAAATCACAATCAATCTCTTTATATTCTTTGGCGTATTTAGCTCTTTGGAAAAGATTTATCACCTCATTTGCCTGTCTCACAAAATCTCCCTCAACAGTTCTCTTTTTGGAATAATCTTCCCATAATCCATAAACCTCTTCTTTTATGTCATCTTCTAGAAAAGATACTGCTTTTTTCATTCCCTCCTCTTCGCTCTCTCTTTTTATCTCCCTCATTTTTTCTTTTTGCTTTTCTGTGGGTTTTTTTCTTTGAGGAACTATTTCTTCTACTCTTTCTTTTTGCTCTCCTTCTGAAAGAAAGGCCGCATCATAAAGAGTAAAATCAGGAGCATAAATTTCGTGCATATCATGAATAAGAGCAATCTTTATCGCTTTTTCCATATCTATTTCCTTGTTTTCTCTCCCTGTTGCCCAAACCAAAACAAGCAAATGATAAACGTGCTCCGCGGTTGTTTCCGCATCTTCTATTCCTTCAACCACCCACTCTCTTCTTGGTTTTCTCTTTAATTTTCCAAGTAAAGAAAAAAACTCCAAATCTTTAAAAGAGACCTTCATTTCTTTGGGAATTTCTTTTTTGTGAAACCTATATTCTAAAACATTCATAAAATAAACAAGTAAAGGCTCATCAAAAAACTCACGCGCCCAAAGCCACCAAGGCTCAAGAGGAGGACTCTTATAATATTCCCAATATTCGTAAGCTTGCAGAAAATTTTCCATTCTATCGGCTTGACTAAAAAATCTTCCTTCAGGATTTATTCTATTTTCGTAATCCATCCAGAGATCAAGTAGTTCTTTCTTGAAATCATTTGGGAGCTCTTCAATAAGATCCTCTAAAGACTTTTTTTCTTTTTCGTGTTTTTTTACGGAATTTCTTTCTTTTTCTTTTTGCGAAAATCTGGGCCAAGTTTTCATTAGTTCTTTTAACCTTTTTTTGTCTTTGGGAAGAACAGAGTCGTACGGAGTGGTATCTCCGGCATAAACTTCACATAAATCATGAGTAATGGCAATTTTCAAAAGCGTTTCCTGATTTAAGCCACCTTTCCTCTTGCCCAAAACCCAAGACATCGCTGTTGCCCTAAAAATGTGTTCGGCAATTGTTTCGGGATTATTTATTTGATTTATCACCCAGCCTCTGCGAGGCATTTTCTTTAACCTTCCAACCTCTTTTAGAAAATTAAAAACAACACCAGCTCTCTCATTATTTTCTTTTTTCATTTTCTTATTTTTTCATCTAAAATAAAAACAGAATTGAAATTCTGTTTTTAAAATACTACAAAATATAAAGAAATACAATCATTTTTATTTTGAAGGATATTCTACTTTTTTTATTTTATATACCGTTTGAATAGGAGAAGAAACAGTAACTTCCTCACCTTCTTTACGCCCAAAAAGAGCCTTTCCAACAGGAGATTCATTGGAAATTTTTCCTAGTGCGGGATCAGCTTCCATAGTTCCAACTAAAGTAATTTTATCTTCTTGTCCTTTTACATCAACGGTTATTTCTGCTCCAAGATTAATTTCTTTGCAATCTTTTTGAGGAGATTCTATCATTTGTGCACCCCTTATAACTTCTTCCATTTTTGCTATCTTTTCTTCTAGAACACTCATATCTTTTCGAAAAGAAATGTATTCGGGATTAACATCTTCAGAATGAAAAACCTCCGGAGCTTCTGTTTTTATCTTGCTCCTTTTTTCTTTTTTAAGCTCTTCGTACTCTTTCTTTACTTTATCCAATCCTTCTTTGGTTAAATAATATTTTTTATTGGCCATGTTTTTCAAGTAAAAAATTAATCCCCTTTTTTCGGGGATTTTAGGTTTCTCTTCTTTTATAATTATAGTTTCCTAAATAATCCCCTAAATGCCAATATAAACAAAAGAAATACAAATAACATCCCTGTAAAAAGGATTCGAGAAATTCTTTTTCTGTGTTCTTTTCTTGTTCATGGGCATTGTTAATTTTACACTCTTTAGCTCTTTTGTCAAGGTAACTAAGAAACGATTGAAACTCCTATAGCGGCTATTTTTGTTCCTCCAAAAATTACAATTCCCGAAAAAATAGCAACCGAAATAACATTAAAAAATTCTTCTATCGGATAATCTCTTGTCGCTTGTGCTTCTTTTACTGCTATGTATTCTCTTTCTTTAACATCCTCCCTCTCTTTTTCTTCTTCTTTTTGCGTTTCTTCTTCCGTTTCCGGCTCTTCTTGTTTTACTACCTGCGTTACCGCTAGTTCTTTTGGTTGAAAAATCTCAGGTGGTTCTTTTTTTAAAAGAAAAACTTCTGCAGAAAAAAATAACGCGTAAAAAATAAGAAGAATGCCTACGATAATGAGCCCCATTCCAATATATTTCATTTTTTTAAAAATCTTCTTTAAAAAGATTTTTGCTTATTTTCTAATATACTTATTTTCAAAAGCTCCTAGTCCGTGGAATATAAGCAAAGTAAGTAAGGTAACAAATATACCCAAATAAAAAAGGCCTATTCCTAAAGTTGCACCTATTCCCGCGGCAATCCAAAGTCCGGCAGCGGTAGATATTCCTTCTACTTCAAATTGTCTTTTAATAATCAATCCTCCGCCGATAAAACCTATTCCCGTAACGACAGCGGCAAGAACACGCGAAGGATCAAAGCTTATTTCAGGTCCCGAAAAATTCTCAAAAACACTATACCCTAAAATAATAAAAAGAGCTGCGCCCAAAGAAACAAGCGCATGCGTTTTTACTCCTGCGGGCCTGTTTTTGTATTCTCTCTCTGTTCCAATGCAAGCTCCCAAAAAAGCAGCAAAAAAAAGTTTTGCAAATATCTCGTATAACTCTATTAAATTAGTTAATTGCTCCATTTATTGAAAGCTTATCTTTCTTTAAACTAGCTTTTTGTATTATAAGATAATATCTATTTATTAGCAATAATATAAAAATTACATTTCTTTTCTTCTCCAATAACGCCCTCTTTTTCCACAAAGAAACCTGCTTCTCTAAAAATATCGGAAAGCTCACCTTCATCAAAAAGATAATAATACCTTTTTCTTTTTAAAAAAACATCCTTTCCTTGGGGAGACAATATTTGGCATTTTTCTTTTGTTTCTTTATCCATTTTCCACGCGGTAAAAAAAACTCTTCCGCTCTTTTTTAAAATTCTTTTTGCTTCTTTGAGCATTTTAATTCTGTACTTGTGTGAAGGAATTTGATGAATTACCGCTATGCTATAAATTTTATCAAAAAAGCTTTCTTTAAAGGGTAAATCAAGAACGCTGGAAGTTAAAAATTGTTTTCCGGGAAACCTCTTTTTTGCTTCCCGTATCATTCCCGAAGAAAAATCAACCCCAACATACTTTGTTTCTTTTAGATACTCTGAAAACCTTCCGTTGCCACATCCCAAATCAAGAACGCTCTCTCCTTTTTTCGCTTGTTTGAACAAAAATTCAAGCTCAGGCCACATTCTGTCTCTACTGCTTGCAAAAGAGGTAGCTACAAGGTTATAATCTTCTTGTAAATCATTCATTATTTTTTTTGCTTTATTTTCCTTCATCTTATGGATATAAAAAAAGAAATTATAGAAAAGTTAATAAAAGAAAGGCCCGAAAATACGAAAGATCTTGAAAGAATTAAAAAAAATGTTGCTAAAAAATACAAGACTTCTTTTCCTACAAACGTAGACCTTCTTAAAGTTTACCATAAAAAAGGAGAAAAGGACGAAAAAATAATCTCTCTTTTAAAAACTCGTCCCATCCGCTCTCTTTCGGGAGTTGTAAATGTTTCCGTTTTAACCAAACCCTTTGAGTGCCCCGGAAAATGCATTTATTGCCCTCAAGAAAAAAACATTCCCAAAAGCTACCTTAAAAACGAGCCGGCTGTAATGAGAGCAATGCTAAGCAAATACGATCCCGAAAAACAAGTAAAAATGCGAATAAAATCGTTAGAGCAAACCGGTCACCCAACAGGAAAAATAGAACTTCGCATAGTGGGTGGAACTTGGTCTTTTTATCCGGAAAAATATAAAGAATTTTTTATAAAAAAATGTTTTGACGCTTGCAATGAAGAAAAAAGCTCTTCCTTGAGGGAAGCTCAAGTTAAAAACGAAAATGCAAATCACCGTCTTGTTTGCATTTCCATTGAAACAAGACCCGACTTTATAACCGAAGAAGAAATAAAAAAACTTCGCTTTTATGGCGTTACTATGGTAGAGCTTGGAGTACAATCACTTTCCGATGAGGTTTTATCTTTTACAAAGAGAGGTCATAAAGTTAAAGACACCATAAAAGCAACAAAATTGCTAAAAGACGCCGGTTTTAAAATCTGCTACCAAGTTATGCCAAATCTCCCTAAAAGCAGCTTAGAAGATGATTTAAACACCTTTAAGCGTCTTTTTGAAGATACTTCTTTCCGTCCCGACTTTCTTAAAATATATCCTTGTCTTGTTTTAAAAAACTCTCCCCTTTACTCTCTTTACAAAAAAGAAAAGCATAAAGTTTTTACCGATAAAGAACTAAAAGATCTTACTATAAAAATTAAAAAAGAAATCATTCCTCCTTATGTGCGTATTCAGCGTCTTTTTAGAGATATTCCGGTGCAAATGATTGAGGGAGGTTGCAAGATATCAAATCTCCGCGAAAAAATAAAAGAGGATGAAGCAAGAGGCAACTGGAAATGCAAGTGCATTCGCTGTAGAGAAGTTAGAGAAAATTATAACAAAAAAGAGGAAGTTTTTCTTTTCCGTGAAGATTACTTGGCGTCAGAAGGAAAAGAAATATTCTTATCTTTTGAAAATAAAGAAAAAACCAAGCTTTACGCACTTTTAAGAATAAGGATAACAGAAAATCAATTTTTACCGGAACTAAACAATTCTACGATCATAAGAGAAATAAGAACTTACGGACAGCAAATAAGCCCTCAAAAGAACAACAAAAAATCTCCTCAGCACAAGGGTCTTGGCAAAAAGTTAGTAGAAGAGGCTGAAAAAATAACAATAAACGAAACAGATAAAAAAAATATAGCGGTAATATCGGGCGTAGGTGTGAGGAGTTATTGGAAAAGCTTAGGATATAAGCTTAAAAAAACATATATGATAAAAAATCTTTAAATTTAAAAACCCGCTCTTTTGTCCTAAAGACAGGCAAAAGCAAGGGGAAATATAGAGAGAGTATTTTTAATAAGGCTAACTTCTAGAGACTCTTATAAGGCCCGAACAAGACAATATGTTTATTTTTTCTTTCTCTAAGCTATCAAGGAAAAGATTTACCCCAATAGAATCGGAAGAAATGTGGCCGGCAATAACAACATTAATATGTGCTTTTTCGGCCTCCTCACGATGTTTTTCCGAAATATGCATTCCTATAACGGTTCCTGCCCCGGCATTAGCGAGCCTTTCGTATATTTCGGGAGAGCCTTCCGTTCCTCCTGTCATTTCGGTAATAATAACTTTTCCGGCTCTGTTTTCTTTACTACCAACAAAAACACAAGGACCGGCGCCTATTTTTGAAGCTTCTCTGTACTCTTTAACATCCATTAAAGAATCAATAACATCACCTATGAAGATTGGTTTATCTTTTTTGATTTTTTCATCAACAAATTTTGCTGCCATGTTATCGCAAGGAGTATGAACACACATTAACGGAATATCGAGATGCTTTGCCATATCAACAACCCTGTTGTGATTGGCAGGAGCGAGACCCCTTGCAACTTCTTGTATTCTTTTTTTTATCATTTTTTCGGCAATGTTCACCGGAACCCCGTACATATGCATCACGTCTATTTGAAGTTGCATTACATCATCAAGTCCCGCAAGAGCTACTCCTCTGGGATGATGAGAGATAACAAGATCAATATCTCCCATTTCTTTGGCAAGAAGCATTTCTTCTCCATCAATATCTATACCAACAAGAATCTTTTTCACTTCTTTTTTGGGATCTCCGTAAAGAATCCTGGTATCCGAGAAAGGATTTGTCAATCTTTCCTTGTCATAATCTTCTTTCTCTCTTTTTTTCATTTTCTCATATCCTTCTTTTACTCTCTTTTGGCTTTCTTCAATCTCTTTTTTGCCCCTAAAATCACTCTCTATTCCTTTTTTTATCGCAAGTTCGTAAATTTCTTGAATAGTCATATTTATTTTTTAAAATATTTTTTTAAAAGTTCTTCTATTTTCTCCTTTTGCTCGTTTTGATTTTCAAACTCTTTTCTAATGCGAGCTTTTTCTTTGCGTATATGTTTTCTTATTCCTTTTGGTAGCTTTTTCATAGTACTTTAACCATTATTTTTCTTATCTTGATCTTTTTTTATTTCTTTATTTTGGACAGCTCTTCTTTAACGACAACCCTGTCATCCCAAGGAAATGTTTTCCCGTCTATTGTTATAGACTGCTCCGCCCCTTTTCCGGTAATTAAAACTACATCATCTTTACCGGCAATCTCTAATGCTTTTTTTATTCCCTCTCTTCTGTCTTCAATGGAAAACAAATTTTCTTCCCTTTTTTTGCCGTTCTCTTGAGCTACCTTTGCAATATCTTCTATAATTTCTTTCGGGTCATCTTCGTAAGGATCAACGTTGCTTACTATAACATAATCAGCCATTTTTGCAGACATTTCTCCCATAGCCGGCCTTTTCGCTTTATCTCTTCCTCCTCCCTCCGCTCCCAACAAAATAATTACTTTCCCCTCTTTCTTAATATTGTTTGCTGTTTTTAAAATTCCAGTGATGCTTTCTTTTTCGTGAGCATAATCCACAAAAACCTTAAATTCTTTTTCCGTTTTTATTTCTTCCATTCTTCCGGGTATGTTTTTCAATTTCAAAATACCTTCTTTTATAGAGCTCGAACTTACACCCATGATTTGTGAAATTATTATTGCGGGAAAAACGTTATAGACGTTGAACGCTCCGGGAATATCAATTCTAAAATTCTCGCTTTTTACTTCAAAATCAACTCCCTTACCACTTTCTTTTATATTACAAGCAACATAATCGGCATTATTTTTTATTGCAAAACTCATCTTTTTATCCGCAGGAAACCCCAAAAAATAATCTGCATGCTCGCTATCTTTATTGGCAATGATAATTTTTTCCGTCTCTTTTCCGTTTATTTTCTTTTTAAAAGAAGATAGTTTTTTGAATATCAGGCCTTTTGTTTCTTTATATTTTTCAAAACTTCCCGAGTGAGAAGGGAGGTGCTCGGGTGTCAAATTGGTGAAAACCAAAATATCATAAAATATTCCCGTATGACGATACTGCTTAATTCCCTCCGACGTTGTTTCCACAATACAAACCTCGCAACCCTCTTTAGCCATTTGATCCATAAAGCGTGAAATAGTAAAACGGCCCGGCATTGTCATATGATAATCGTTTAGAATATCTTTTTCTCCTATTTTTATATTAGTAGTGCTTATAATACCCGTTTTTTTGCCACTAAAATTTAGCGCACTCCAAATAAAATTAACCGTAGAAGTTTTGCCTTTTGTTCCCGTAACTCCGATAACAATCATCTTTTTTGAAGGAAAACGGTAATAAAAAGCCGCAAAAAAAGCAACAAACCAATGATATTTTAAAATAAGCCACTCCGGAACTATTTTTCTTAAAACTTTTTTCATTTTCTTTGTTTTTATTTACTTCCCAATATTTTTAATGCTTCTTCAACCCTCTCTTCTTCGTTTTTTCCTTTGGGTACTTTTTTGAGCGCTTCACTTATTTTCTTTTCACAAAAACCAAGATTTTTAAGGACCAAGAAAGCTTCATCTTCCTTATTTTCTTTTATAATTTTTCTTGACAGCTCAAAAACAACTTGCTGACCCTTCTTTTTCCCAATACTAAATATTTTTTTCATAACTTCACTATCTTCTTTTTCTATTCCTTCTTTGAGTTCTTTTATTGAAGCAATAGAAGCAACTTGAAGAGCTGTTTTAGGACCAATTCCGGAAATTTTGGTAAGTTTTTCAAATAATTCCAAATTTTCTTTATCTTTAAATCCAAAAAGCCTTATATCTTTTTCCGTCTTTTGCATAAAGCAATAAAGTAAAATATTTTGACCTATTTTCTTTTTTTCTTCATAAGAGATACTGACCTTATAGCCAACACCACCAACATCTACAACAAGAAAGCTATTTTCTTTTTCCGCTATTTTGCCTTTAAGATAATAAATCATAAAAAAATTAAAAATACGGCTTACTCTTTAAAGCCTTTTTCCTTGCAAATTATATCAAAATTTAGAAAAAAAACAAAAATCAAAACATTGACTAAGGGCTTTAAAAATGCTATACATAGCCGTAGTTAGAATAAAAAAGATTATTTGAATCCTTTTTAAGGAAATAAGATTATGCCTATTATAAAATCAGCAAAAAAAAGACTAAAACAAAGCAAGAAACGCCGCTCGCTAAATTTGGGATACAAGAGAAAAATGAAAGAGATAGTAAAAGAGATTAAAGAGCTTTCCGCTAAGGGAAAGAAAAAAGAGGCATCCAAGCTTCTCCCGGAAGCATACAAGGCAATAGATAAAGCGACAAAAAGAGGTGTAATAAAAGAAAATACCGCATCAAGGAAAAAGTCTCGCCTTACCAAGGTGGCAACTTAAATCTTTGATTAGCTTCTTTTCCCTGAAGAAAAAAGAAAAATATGAAGAGCATTTACGGGATCTATTTGTCCCGTTTTTGTTTTTAGATCTATTAAAGAAAGATTTTCATATATTTCTTTGAGTTCTTTTATTGAGAATTTATTTACTTGACTATGCGTCTTTTTAAAAACAAACGGGTGAAGATTGCTTTTATTCTTTGCCTCGCTATAAGAATATTTTCTTTCAAGTAGATCCTTTACAATGATTAAATTTCGAAACTGATACACAATCATTGACAAAAGATATAAGGGGTTGTCTCCTTTTTCCAAGTGATCATATAAAAAAAGTAAAGATTTTCGCGTATCTTTTTGAGCCATTGCATCAATTGTATTAAAAATCTCTGCCTCCGCTTTCACACTCACCATAAGATCAACATCTTCTTTTGTAATTTTATCTCCCTTAAGGTGCTTATAAGCAGAAAGTTTTTCTATCTCATTTCTCATTTTCCATAAATCTTCCTTTCCGGCCTCTCTCAGCTTTGAAATAGCTTCTTTGTCAACATTCTTCCCTCTTTTTTTAAACTCTTTCTTTATCCATAAAGATATTTTTTCTTCACAAAGATAGTCAAAAGACTGAACCATTGCTTTTTCTTTCAAAAGCAAATTAAGAATTTTATCATTTTTTCTTAAGTCACCCTCCTGATAGAAAACAAATATGTTTTCCGAAGAAATTAATTTTTTATAGTTTTCAGCAATATCTTTCCTGAGCTTTTCTGAAGAAAGGGCACTCTTAATAACAATAAGTCTTTTCTCCTGAAACATAGAAAACTGCTTATCTTCATCTTTGATATCTTCAAAAGAAAAGTCTTCCTCCAAAAACTTCAAATTAAGCCCGCTTTTGTATTTTTTTTTATATTCTCTTACAATCTCTTCCAATTTTTCACTCAGGCGATATGTATCTTTTCCGTAAAGTAATATTATCATAAAAATTTAATAAAATATTATTTCTTTTGACATTTTGGGCAATAATAAGTGCCTCTTCCTCCAACTTTTACATAGCTTATCTTTTTTTTGCACGTAAAACAATCTTCTCCCTTTCTTTTATAAACGAGATGATGTCTTTGATAACCTCCTTTTTCTCCTGTTAAAAGACGGTAATCACTGGTACTATCTCCTTTTAATTTTATTGCTTTTTTTATTGTTTTTTTTGTTAGATTATAAATTTTTTCCAGTTCTTCTTTTTTTAAGAGATTTGCTTTTTTACGAGGATCAATTTTTGCCTGAAAAAGAATCTCTCCGGCATAAATATTTCCTATTCCGGAAACAACTTGCTGATCCATCAAAAGGGGCTTTATTTCTCTTTTTTTGTTCTCTAAAAGGGCTAAAAAAGAATCCTTTTTTATAAAAAGAGTATCCGGCCCTATTTTTTTCACATAATCTTCTTTTTCTTTCTTGGAAAAAATTAATATTTTGGCAAATTTTCTTGGGTCTGAAAGAGCAAGCTGTTTTCCGTTATCAAGTGTAAAAATATACCTCAAAAATCCGTTTTTTCTCTCATTTAATATTTTTCTTTCTCCCACCCATTTTCCTTTCTTAAGGCTCCACTTTCCATAAAGAAGATGGCCTGTCATCTTAAGGTGTATGAAAAGAAATTTTCCTCCATCAAGTGAAAGAAAAATACCCTTTCCCACTCTCTCAATGTCCTCAATTCTCTCTCCTTTTATATCTTTGCTTTTTAAATCTTTTTTTTCTGCCCATACAGAAACAAAGGTCCTTTTCAAGACCTTTTCTTTGAGTGATAAAACAGTAGTCTCCACCTCGGGTAGCTCCGGCATCTCGTTATACTTTGCTCTTTAAGATAAAGATTAAATAATTTCTCTAATCTTCTTTACAATTTCTGCAGGAGTAAAGTGAGCTTTAATAAGAAAGTCTATAGCTCCAAGATTAAGACCTCTTTCAACCTCACTTTTTTGTCCCAGATTAGACAAAATAATTATCGGTATTTCAGAAACTTCTGAATCCTTTTTTGTCCTTTCAAGAACTTCAAATCCGTCAATCCCCGGCAAAATTAAGTCAAGTAAAACCAAATCGGGTTTTTCTTCTTTTATTTTTACCTCTCCTTTTTCACCATCAACAGCCTGAACAACCTCATATCCTTCTTTGTCCAGTTTTCGAGAAATCATTTCTCGAAGAAATTTATCATCCTCAACAACTAATATTTTAGTCATACCTAAAAATAAAAATAGATTTATTTAATGATTTTATAAATAATAATTAATCTTGTTTATTCTTCATTATTTTCACTTTCATTACTTTCTCCCCCTTCTTCTCCTTCTTCTTGCTGGCTTTCCTTGGGCTCTTCTTGTGTATCTTCTTGACCGCCTTCAACCTCCTCTCTTTGATCAAACCCTTCTTTTTGTACATTTTCGTCACCTCTGCCAATTTGTTTTATCACTTTATCTATTACTTCTTGGGGATCAAATTCGGTTTTAACAAGCCAGTCCTTAGCTCCTAATTTTTGTGCCCTATCTATTTCAACAGGTTGTCCGGAATTAGAAACAACTATTACCGGAATATCCGTAATGGATTCATCTTTTTTCATTTCTTCAAGCATCTCAAATCCTCCCATTTTCGGCATGATTATATCCAATAAAATAAGATCTGGCTTGTTTTCTCTTATTTTTGAAAGCCCTTCCTCTCCATTCTCAGCAACATCTACGTCATATCCTTCTGCGGTAAGTTTTTTATGTAACAAATTACGAAGTATTTCTTCGTCCTCAATGATAATAATTTTTTTCATGTTTTTTATTTTTTAGTTTAATTAAAAATGAAGTTAGTATCTTGTTCTTTTTGTATTCTATCTGTATTAAAAAATAATGTCAAATCAAATAAAATTAGTACTCTTCAAAAAATTCATCAACATTTTCTTTGTGTTCGGGAACTAGAAAATAAAAAGTGCTTCCTTCTCCCGGTTTTGAATGAAATCCTACCTCTCCTCCATGAGCTTCAATTATGTTTTTGGCAATAAAAAGACCCAATCCCGAACCTTCAGTATCCATTCTTTGAACATTTGCCGCACGAAAAAACTTATTAAACATTCTTTTTTGTTGATCCTCCGGAATTCCAACCCCCGTATCGGTAACCGAATAACTAATATTTCCTTTTTCTTTGTCGTAGTCAATTGAAAGAGTTATTTTACCCTCATTAGTATATTTCATTGCATTATCTAAAAAGTTTTGTGCCACTATTCCTATTTTTTCTTTATCAACTTTTACTTTTGGCAATTCCTTTTCTGTCTTTTTTACCTCAAATTCAAGATTTTTATTTTTAATGTGTTCCGTGTAGGCCTCAATGACCGGATTAACAACATCCATAAATTCCAATTCTTCAGGCTCGTATACGTATCTTCCTTCTTCAATTCTTGTTACATTCAAAAGATCATTAACAAGATTAACCATTCTATCGTTTGATTCATATGCCTTTCTAATAAATTGCATTATTTCTTCCGGAATGCCGGCATCTTCCTCTTCCTCAAGTATGGTTTGAAGCGTCCATTTAATTCCAGCAAGCGGGGTACGAAGCTGATGAGCAGCAACAGAGACAAACTCACTCTTTATTTTTTCTATACTTTTTTCTCTGGTAATGTCATGAATATTGACAAGAGTACCTATTTCCTCCTCCTCTTTTTTGACCGGTATAGTGGTAACTTCTAAGAAAACACCTTCTTGAGGAGATATTTCCTCTCTAAAAACCTCTCTAATGTCCTTTCCTATAAGCTTAATAAGATCTTCCATAGAAGAAAAAGAGTTTAATTCTTCAACTCTTTTTCCTCTTATCTCTTTTACTTCCACATCAAACATCTCTTTTATCTTTGAATTTGCCAGAATTAATTTCTTTTCTTTGTTAAAGAAAAGTACTCCATCAACAAAGTTTTTAATAATCGCCATTGTTTTTTCTTTCTCTCTTTCAGCATCTTTTGATGCCTTGTCGGTATCTTCCGCCAAATTCAAGAGCGCTGTTTGAGTCTTCTTCATTTCTTCAGCTTTTTCTTCCAATTGCTCCGCCTTTTCTTCTATTTCCTTTGTTCTTTCTTCCACCCTCTCTTCTAGTTTTTCGTTTAAATCTTCCAGCTCTTTGGTTCGGGCTGCAATTTTTACTTCCAATATAGCCTCCGACTCTTCTAATCTTTCTTTTGCTTTTTCAAGTTGCTTTGTTCTTTCTCTTATTTTTCTTTCCAACTCTTCTTCAAACCTCTTACTTTCCGTAATATCGGTAAGAGTGAGAAAATAACCGGAAAAATTCCCTTCATCGTCTCGTCTTGCAAGAGCGGAAACTTTTACAGGAACTTCTCTTTTTCCTTTATTTAAAAGCATCATCTCTTCTTCTACAGCTGTATTTTTGCTTGCCACTCGAGCAACAAGACTTTCCAGCCTTCCTTTATTTTTAAAAAGAAAGTCTATATTATTGCCGACAACTTCCATTTTTTCGTACCCTGAGATTTCCTGAAATGCCTTATTACTGTCAAGAATATAATCAAGAGGATTGACCATGCAAAAAGCCAACGGAAGAAAAGACGTAAAGTCTTCTATGTAGCGACGGAGATCTTCAAGTTCCCCTCCGTCTTCGTTATTTAAATCCTCCTTTTTTTCTTCTTCCATTATTATTCCTCCTTCTTATATTTTTTTAATTCTTTTTTTAAATTTTCTATCTCCTCTTTTAACTCTACCATTTTCACTTCTCGACCAATAGTTAATCGATTAATTTTTTCCATTTCTTCCATTTTTTCTTCTAATTTTTTATTGGTTTCTTTAACTTCTATTTCTTTTTCCTTGACTTGTGTTAAGTCAAAAAAGGAAAAAAATGCTCCATTCACTCCTTCTCCTTTTATTTTCCTACTTTTTGCAAAAGTAGTTACCGGAATATCTCCTTCTCCCTTTTTTTTAATAACTGTTTCCTTTCCTTTTACAGAATCTTTCTCCAGTACTTCTTTTAAAATTTTTTCCGCATCTCCTTCTTTCATGAAAGCTTTAAGATTTTCACCGACAATATCATATTCATCATATCCGGTAGCCTTAACAAAAGCAGGATTTACCTCCAAAACCATTCCTTTGGGGTTAACAAAACAAAGAGGTAGCGGCGTAAAAGAAAAAAGCTCTTGAATGTAGCTTTCAAGCAAGGATATATCCTCTAAAAGAGTTTTTACTTTATTTTCTTCTTCGTTTACCATTTTATTAAAAATTCATGGTATTCATCTCCTTTGTGAACACATGCAAGCTCTTCTCCCTTGGTTTCTTCTCCAACCCCCATTTTAATTACTGAAGAAAAGTATCCTATTAAATAATCGCACAAAATAGGATGAAGATCTATATCGTAAAGCCTTGCTTTTATAAATCTTTCCTCTATGTTCATTTCTACAGGTTCCAGTCTTCCGGAGCTATAGTGCTTTTCCCACATCTCTCCCGCTTTTTCCATTATTTTTTCTGCAGAAAGAAAATATCTCATAAAAAACTTTATCATTAAAGAAAACTTGGGGGCATTCTTTCCCATTTGAGCAATCTCCTCTTTACTTAAATTAAATGCTTTGCTTATTGCAATAATAGAAAGAGCTCGCATTCCAATAGGATAAAAACTCATGTTATCAGCTTCTTCTTCATAGTTAAAGGGACAGTTCATTTTTTCAAGTTCTTCCTCTACTTTTTTTATGCCCTCCTCTCCGGCCTTATCATAGATAAATCTTCTATCCGTTTTAAAAACCACTCCACGAACTTCTCCTTTTGCATTTAATATTTTATTTATATCTTCGTCGGTTACTTGATATGTCATATTTTTGCTTTTTGTCCTTTTAGAGGTCAAAAGCTATTATTTTTTTAATCGTCTGGATTCCATGTTATATGGAATTCGTGATGATTATTTTCATTATCTTTAAAATAACATTTTGTTTCTTTTGATTCAACTTTTGCCCCAACAACCATCTCCACGATAGAGCTAAAATATCCAAGCAAGTACTGACAGAAAATCGGATGAAAATTAGATTCGTAAAGCCTAAAAGAAGCTCTTCCCTCATCTTCTTTTACTTCTACTGCCTCAACTCTTCCTTTTGTATAATGCTTGTCCCAAAGATCGGTTACTTTACTTAGAGTTTTTTCCGAAGACATAAAGTATTTTGTAAAAAACTTTATTAAAAAAGATACTCGAGGAGCTTTCTTTCCCATTTCTTTTATCTCTTCGCCTTCCATGTTAAAAGCACGACTAATTGCAAGAAGAGAAAAAACTCTTAAATTTAGCGGATAAAAACCCATTCTATCAACATCATCATAATCTATTTCTACTCCCATTTTTTTTAACTCTTCCTGCACTTTTCCCATACCACCTTCTTTATTTTTTAATATAAAGTGCTGATCTGTCTTAAAAACAGTTCCACGCACATCTCCTTTAATATTTTTTAACCTTTCTATTTCTTCTTGCTTTATTTCGTAATTCATATTTTTTAATTTTAATTTTCCCACTTTGCTTTAAACTCATGTATCCCGCTACTAGAGTAGCCACAGCTCAACTCTTCAACAATAACATTCTTTTGAAGAGCCATAGATATTGCTCCTTCAAGATATCCGGAAAGATACTTACAATAAAGAGGATGAAATTCGTTTTCAGAAAAACTAAATATAGCAAAACCCTCTTTTTCATTTATTTCTTTTGCTTTTACTTTCCCTGTCGTAGAATGCTTTGCCCAAATTTCTTCTATTTTGCTTAGAGTTTTTTCCGGAGAAAGAAAATATTTTGTAAAAAACTTTATTACGAAAGATACTTTGGGAGCTTTCTTTCCCATTTCTTTTATTTGGCTTTCATCAAAGTCAAAAACTTCTTTAATTGCAATAATTGAAAAAACACGAAGAGTAAAAGGATAAAACTCCATCTCGCCTACTTCGTTATACTTAAGCGAATGCCCAAAGCTTGAAATTCTTTCTTCTACTTCTTTTAATTTTTCCTCTCCACCTTCCTTTAAAATAAAATCCTTATCTGTCTTAAAAACAGCTCCACGCACATCTCCTTTGATATTTTTTACTCTTTCTATTTCTTCTTTAGTTATTTTATGATCCATAATTTTAACTAATTAAAGCTTTTTACCATGTTAAAAAAAACTCGTGAAAAAAACTTTCTCCTTTAAAAAAACATTTTTTTTCTTCGCAAGTTACCTGCGAACCCTCTACCATTTTTGCTATTCCAATAAAATAACCGCATAAATAATCACAAAAAATTGGATGAAAATTAAGGTTATAAAGACGTAAAGAAGTATTTCTCTCTTCTTTATTTATTCTTATAACTTCAAGCCTTCCTATTGTATGATGCTGTCTCCACAGACTAGAGACCTTTTTAAAAGTACTTTCCGGTGTAAGAAAATATCTCATAAAAAGTTTTACCAAAAAAGATTTTTTAGGAGCATTCATGCCCATCTCTTTTATTTCTTCTCTATCCATCTTAAAAACACGACTAATCGCAACCAAAGAAAGAACTCTTCTTCCCCAAGGATAAAATTTCATATTTTCTATTTTTTTATAAGAAAAGGGGTGTCCCATTTCTTCAAGCTCTTTCTCCACTTCCTTTAATTTTTCTTCTCCTCCTTTCTTTAAAATAAAATCCTTGTCTGTTTTAAGGGTAGCTCCACAAACCTCTCCGGGAGCATTCATCATTTCGTTTATCGCTTCTTTGGTTATTTCATAATGCAACATAATTATTTAAAAGTAAACTTCAGATTGCCTTTTTTTTCGTTTTCTTTCTTTTTTTCTTCTTCTTTGGTCTTTTCTTCAAGAAATCTCTTTCCAATACTGACAAACCCCAAGTCATCAATTACTCTTTTTATTTTTTCACTATCTTTATTAAAAGAAAATTGGCAAAAAGAAAAATTAGAAAAACTTTTTTTGTCCAACATAGCCAACTCCTTACTTAAAAAAGCTTTTTTTTCTTCCTTTTTTAACTTTTCTGTTATTTTCTCCGAAAAAACCGTTTCTTTGTCTTTTTTAATTGCCTTGTAAAGATTTTCTATTGAGCCGTACTTCTGAATAATTTTTATAGCTGTTTTTTCTCCTATTCCCTCCACTCCCGGTATATTATCAGAAGCATCTCCTTGAAGAGCTTTTATATCAGCAATTTTCTCCGGCCCTATTCCTCCATATCTTTCTTTCACTTTATCTATGTCATAAAGCTCACTTTCTTTTACTCCTCTCTTTAGAGTATATACTTTTGTTTTTTCGTTGACAAGCTGTAAAATATCCATATCTCCCGTAACAATAACTATCTCAACTTCATTTGCAAACTTACTTGAAACTGCACCCAATATGTCATCCGCCTCAAGTCCTTCTTTTGCCAAAACACAAATCCCAAGACTGGAAAAAACTTCTTTCGTTTTCTTAATTTGAGAAATTAGCTCATCGGGAGCTTTCTCTCTATTTGCTTTATATTCTTTATATTTTTTATGTCGAAAAGTTTTTCCGGGAGAATCAAAAACAGCCGCAATATATTGCGGATTAACTTCGGAAAATGTCTTAAAAAAAGCGAGGAGTGATCCGTAAACAGCTCCACCCGGATCTCCTTTTTTTGTTTTAAGAGGTGGGAGAGCATGAAATGCACGATGAATAATAGAATTCGTATCAATGAGAAGTAATTTTTCTTCTTTTTCTTTTTTCA
>PWJI01000032.1 GCA_003560095.1 Candidatus Nealsoniibacteriota bacterium | reverse complement strand
GTGCAAAGATTTTTCTCTTCTTCGCAAATTTCTCAGTTTATGGATTGTGCCAATCCTTTAGCAGAGCTTGAACACAAAAGAAGACTTACTGCTACAGGACCCGGTGGTCTTAAAAGAGAAAGAGCGGGCTTTGAGGCAAGAGATGTACAAGCCTCACATTATAGTAGAATTTGCCCTATTCAAACCCCCGAAGGACAAAATGTGGGACTGGTAAGTCATCTTTCTCTTTATGCAAAAGTAAATCGTTACGGATTTTTGGAAACTCCCTATTTTAAGGTAAAAAATGGAAAAGTAACAAAAGAAGTCTCTTATTTAAATGCACACGAAGAAGAAAAATATATTATTGCTCATGGTGGAATTTTAACCGACGAAAAAGGAAAAATTATTTCTCAAAAAGTTGAAGCCAGAACGAAAGGTAAGCCCGGTGTTTTTGAAAGAGAGGAAGTTGACTTTATTGATGTTTCTGCCGAGCAACTTGTTTCTGTTGCCGCTTCCATGATTCCTTTTTTGCAAAACGATGATGCCAACAGATCTCTGATGGGATCCAATATGCAAAGACAATCTGTTCCGCTTTTAAATCCTGAAGCTCCTGTTGTTTCTACGGGAAGTGAGGAGAGAGTGGCTTACGATTCCGGACACGCTATTATTGCCAAAGAAGCAGGAAAAGTTGTAAAGGTAGACGGAAAAAAAGTAGTTGTCAAAGGAAACAAAGGAGAAACAACTTATAAACTGGAAGTCTTTACGGAAACCAATCAGTACACGTGCTTTCATCAAAGACCGATTGTCAAAAAAGGAGAAACGGTCAAAAAAGGACAGTTTTTAACTGACGGAGGGTCAATTGAAGGAGGAAGAGCTGCTCTCGGTCAAAATGTTTTGGTTGCTTTTATGTCTTGGAGAGGAAGAAACTTTGAAGATGCAGTAATTATTTCCGAAAAATTGGTTAAAAACGATACCTATACATCTATTCATATTGAAAATTTTGCCTGTGATGTTAGAGAAACAAAACTTGGTCCGGAGGTTACCACTTCCGACATCCCCAATGTTTCTGAGAAAAAATTAAAAGATTTGGATGAAGAAGGGGTTGTAAGAATTGGAGCCGAAGTCGGACCCAACGATATTTTAGTCGGAAAAATTTCCCCCAAAGGGAAAACCGATCTTACTGCCGAAGAAAGACTTTTAAAGGCGATTTTCGGGGAAAAGGCGAAAGATGTAAAAGACACTTCTCTTGTAATGGAACACGGAAAAAGAGGAAGAGTTATTTCTGTTAAAGTTTTTTCTCGCGAAGAAGGGCACAAGCTTGATACGGGAGTCATAAAAAGAATTGAAGTAAAGGTTGCTCAAATGAGAAAAATAAGGGCGGGAGATAAGCTTGCCGGAAGACACGGTAATAAAGGTATTATTTCTCAAGTTCTTCCCGAAGAAGAAATGCCTTTCTTGGAAGACGGAACACCGGTTGATATTATCTTAAATCCCCTTTCCGTAGTTTCTCGAATGAATCTTGGTCAAATAATGGAAACGCACTTGGGACTTGCTGCAAAAAAATGAGATTATATTGCGGTAACTCCTTCTCTGTCGGGAGCCAATGTTGAAGATATAAGAGAAGAGCTTAAAAAAGAAAAGCTTCCTGAAGACGGAAAAATGAAAGTTTTTGACGGAAGAACAGGAAAAGTCTTTCCTAAAAAAATAACGGTCGGATATATTTATATGATGAAATTAGAGCATATGGTGGAAGATAAAATCCATATGCGTTCTATTGGTCCTTACTCTTTAATTACTCAGCAACCCTTGGGAGGAAGAGCACAGTTTGGAGGGCAAAGATTTGGAGAAATGGAGGTTTGGGCCCTCGAAGGATACGGAGCCGCTTATATTCTCCAAGAAATGCTTACCATAAAGTCCGATGATGTTCCCGGAAGAGCAGCTGCTTACGAATCCATTCTTAAAGGAGAACAAATTCAAACACCTAATGTTCCTGCCTCATTTGAGCTTCTTGTGGCTGAAATGAAGGCAATGGGAATAAGCGTTGAGGTAAAAAAGAAAACAAAAGAATAATAAAAATTATCAAAGTTTAAAAATATGCGTGTTGAAGATCTCATTGCAATAAGAATAAAGCTCGCTTCTCCTGACGATGTCCTTGAGTGGTCTCATGGAGAAGTAACGGAGTCGGAGACTATTAACTATCGCAATCAAAAACCGGAAAAAGACGGGCTTTTTTGCGAAAAAATATTCGGACCGGAAAAAGACTACAAGTGCTATTGCGGAAAATATCGCAAAGTTCGCTTTAAAGGAGTTGTTTGCGATCGTTGTGGAGTTGAAGTTACTAAAGCATCCGTAAGAAGAGAAAGAATGGGTCATGTTAAGCTTGCTTGTCCTGTTTCTCATATTTGGTTTCTAAGAGGGATTCCTTCAAGAATGGGACTTATTTTAAATATTCCAATGAAAAAATTGGAAAGAGTTGTATATTTCACTTCCTACATAATCACCAATGTAGAAGAAGAGAGAAAAAAAGAAATCTTAAAAGAGGTTGACAGAGAGTACAAGAAAAAAGTAAAACAAGCAAAAGAAGTCTTAAAAGGAGAGGAACTTGAAAGAGAAACCGAAAAGCTTGGAAAGCAGAGAGAAGAGGTGCGCGAAGAATTAAAGCTCATTAAACCCTTAGAGGTTCATTCTGAAATAGAGTATCACCGCTTATCGGTAAAATACGGAGAAATATTTGACGCCGGAACAGGAGCAGAAGCATTAAGAGAAATATTTGAAAAAATAGATTTATCAAAAGAAATAGAGTCACTTAGTAAAGAAAAAGAGAAAACAACCTCTACGGCAAAAAGAAAAAAGATTCTTCAAAGACTCAGAGTTTTTAGAAGGATGAAGAGAGCCGGCATAAGGCCTGAGTGGATGTTTGCTACAGCTCTCCCCGTTCTTCCGCCGGACTTAAGACCTATTATACAGCTTGACGGAGGAAGATATGCTTCTTCCGACCTTAACGATCTTTATAGAAGAGTGATTAATCGTAATAACAGACTCAAATACTTACTTGAAATTAGTGCTCCCGAAGTTATTGTAAGGAACGAAAAAAGAATGCTTCAAG
The DNA here is from genome assembly GCA_003560095.1 of Candidatus Nealsoniibacteriota bacterium. Taxonomy (GTDB): domain Bacteria; phylum Patescibacteriota; class Minisyncoccia; order Minisyncoccales; family PWPS01; genus PWHW01. Next base: position 16,943 of record PWJI01000032.1, on the reverse strand, counting down.
AGGCAGTAGATGCTCTTTTAGACAATCAAATGAGAAAGGGAGTTGTAACTCAAGCATCTACGGGAGGAAAAAGACTTCTAAAATCTTTGGCAGACATGCTTAAAGGAAAGCAAGGAAGATTTCGTCAAAATCTTCTTGGTAAAAGAGTTGACTACTCCGGACGTTCAGTGATTGTAATAGGTCCCGATCTTAATCTTGATCAATGTGGAATACCAAAACAAATGGCTTTAGAGATTTTTAAGCCGTTTGTAATCTCTAAAATATTGGAACAACGTCTTGCCTACAACGTTAGAGGGGCTTCGAGATTAATAGAGGAAGGAACAGACGAAGTTTGGGCTATCTTGGAAGATGTTGTTAAAGATAAATCGGTTTTATTAAACAGAGCTCCTACTCTGCACCGTCTTGGAATCCAAGCTTTTCAACCTATTTTAATAGAAGGACTTGCTATTCGTATTCATCCTTTTGTTTGTGAAGCCTTTAATGCCGATTTTGACGGAGATCAAATGGCTGTTCATTTGCCACTCTCAACAAAGGCACAAGAAGAAGCAAAAGACAAAATGATATCTTCTAAAAATCTATTAAAGCCGGCTACCGGACTTCCTGTTGTTTCTCCTTCACAAGACATTGTTCTTGGATGTTACTTTTTAACAATGGAAAGAGATGGCGCCAAAGGAGAGGGAAGATATTTTTCCGGTTATTCCGAGGTAGAGCATGCTCTAGAAAACAAAACAGTTGACCTTCATGCAAAAATTAATGTACGTGTTGAAGGGGAGCTTATGAAAACCACTGCCGGAAGAGTTGTTTTTAGCAGGGCTCTTCCCAGAAAGATTCCTTTCCAAAACAAAGTAATGAGGTCAAAAGAATTAAAAAAACTTGTTGCGGAAATTATTCAAGAACACAAAGACGATGACACACACCTCTTACTTGATAAAATAAAAGAGCTTGGCTTTGAGTATGCTACTCGTTCCGGTGCTTCTTGGGGGATGGATGATCTTATAACTCCCAAGGAAAAGAAAGAAATAATGGAAGGAGCTGAAAAAGAAAGAGAGGAAATAGAAAGCTACTACGAACAAGGATTTTTCTCTGAAGAAGAAAAGAAAGAGAAAATTATTGAGGTTTGGACAAGAGCAAAAGTGGAAATAGAAAAGAAGGTTCCTCAATCTCTTCCTGAGGGAGGTTCTGCATTTATTATTACCGACTCAGGATCTCGAGGATCTTGGTCTCAGCCCATTCAAATGGCCGGAATGAAAGGACTTGTGGTAAATCCATCGGGAGAAATTATAGAACTTCCTATAAAAAGTTCTTATAAAGAAGGATTTGATGTATTGGAGTACTTTATTTCTACTCACGGAGCGAGAAAAGGTACTGTAGATACGGCACTTCGTACTGCTCAAGCAGGTTATTTAACAAGAAGACTTATTGATGTTGCTCATGAGGTTGTAATTAAAGAAGAAGATTGTAAAGACAGCGAAGGAATAGAAGTTTTAAGGTCCGAGGCACAAGAAATGGATCAAGATCTTATGTTTAAGATTAACGGAAGAGTTGTTTTGGAAGATGTAAAAATAGGCAAAGAAACAATAGTCAAGAAAGGAGATGTTATTTCAATGAGAAAAGCTAAAGCTATTGAAGAAACAGATATTTCCAAGATAAAAGTAAGATCGGTTTTAAATTGTAAAACAATTGGCGGTGTTTGTGCTAAGTGTTACGGATGGGATATGGGGCTAAATGAATTGGTTAAAAAAGGAGACGCGGTTGGAATTGTTGCTGCACAAGCAATTGGAGAACCGGGAACTCAGCTTACGATGAGAACCTTTCATACGGGAGGTGTTGCCGGAGGAGCGGATATTACTCTTGGTCTTCCGAGAGTGCAAGAAATTTTTGAAAGAAGAGTTCCTAAAGGAAGAGCTGACATATCCGATGCAGATGGAGTGGTTTCGGAAGTCACGAAAGAGAGGGTTGTAAAAATAAAACCAAAAACAGGAAAGAAAAAAACTATTAAATATCAAATAGAACCCAAAAAAGCTATTTATGTAGAAGAAGGTCAAGAAGTTAAAAAAGGAGAACCCTTGTGTGAAGGAAATCTTGATATCAACAAACTCTTTAGATTAACAGGAAAAGAAGAAGCACAAAAATATATTTTAAAAGAATTGCAAAAAGTTTATGTTTCTCAGGGAGTTGATATTCACGATAAACACTTGGAGGTTGTTACAAGACAGATGTTTTCAAGAGTAAGTATTGTTGATCCGGGAGATAGCTCTTTTACTCCCAAAGAGATGGTGGAAAGAGAAAATTATTTGGCAACCAAAAAAGCAATAGAAAAAAAAGGAGGAAATCCTCCACAAGCGGAAGATATTCTTCTTGGAATATCCAAGGTTGCGCTTACTACCGATTCTTTTCTTTCAGCTGCCTCATTTCAGCAAACCTCAAAAGTACTTATTGATGCTTGCATGGAAGGAAAGGCAGATAAACTCAGAGGTCTCAAGGAAAATGTAATTATTGGGAAACTTATTCCTTCAGGAACAGGATTTAGAGAAAAAGAGGAATAAAAAACAAAAAACCCCTATACCCGAAAAAGAGGGAGAGATAGTAAAGAAGCAGTAGCAGATTATGTGCTTTTTCATCTATCCTCCCTTCTTTTTTTATGTTAAAATGATTAAGCTATGTTTTCGAGAAAAAAGAAAAAAAAGAGAAAAGAAAAAAAAGAAAAAGAGCCCAAGAAAGGAAGGGAGCCTTTTGTTTCTGAAAGCATAAAAAGATCTGTAGTGGGAATAGGTCTTCTTCTTGTTGCTCTTGTTATTGTGCTTGGATTTTACAATATTGCCGGAAAAGGAGGAGAGTGGGCCGACAACACCCTTACTTCTCTTTTTGGCGGAGTAAAAGTTTTCGTTCCCTTTCTGTTTTTTCTTTCCGCTTTGGTTTATTTTAAAACGGTTTAAGAAAATTTTCTCTTGCCTCTTTTATTTTCTTTATTCGCTATCATTACCGGAATATCGGGTATTGCCGCTACAGCCGGAACCCATTTTTTTGAGAAAGAGGGGCTTGGAGGATGGTGGGGAGAAGCTATTGGAAGCCCTTTAGCCGATTATCTTGTAGGTATTTATGTTACTCAAGTTGTATTTTTTGTTTCTGTCTTAATTGGAGTAGTTGTTATCGCTAATTTGGTAAATAAAGATTTCTCTTTTGGAGAATTTTTAAAAAATATTTCACAAAAGAGTATGATATAGAAACTTCAAATATAAAAAGAGTATTTATTTCTGAAGAAAAGGAGAAAAAAGAAAAGGAAAAGGAAGAAAAAGAAGAGAAAAAAGAAAAAGAAGAGAAAAAAGAAAAGAAAGGAGAAGATGTTGAAGTGAGAACAAAAGAAGATAAAACAAAGCTGGTTCCTCCTTTAGGCCTTTTACACGATAAAAATGAAGAATCCGATCCGGGAGATACAAGAAGAAATGCTTCTATTATCAAAAAGACTTTTAGCGATTTTGATATTGCTGTTGACATGGGAGAGATTAACGTTGGACCTGCGGTAACACAATACACTTTAAAACCGGCAGAAGGAGTGAAGCTTTCCAGAATAACATCTCTTTCCGATGACTTGGCTCTTTCTTTGGCAATGCATCCGGTAAGAACAGAAGCTCCCATCCCTGGAAAATCATTGGTAGGAATAGAGGTTCCAAACAGAAAGAGAGCGCAAATTACCATGGGTGCGCTTATAAAAACAAAAGATTTTTTTGAAACCAATTCTCTTACTTTTGCTGTTGGGAAAGACGTTGCCGGAAATCCCATTTTTTCCGATCTTGCAAAAATGCCTCACCTTCTTGTTGCTGGATCTACCGGAAGTGGAAAAACAATTTTCCTAAATACGCTTATAATAAGCCTTCTTTATAAAAATTCTCCCGAAGATTTAAGGCTTATCTTGGTTGATCCAAAAAGGGTGGAGTTTTCTTTATACGCAAACTTGCCACACCTTTTAACACCTATAATTTATGACGCCGAAAAAACATCCAATGCCCTTGCTTGGCTTATAAGTGAAATGGAAAGAAGGTTTAAGGTTCTTTCGGGAGTTGGCTCAAGAAACATAGGAAGTTATCAGGCTTTATGTAAAAAAGATGTTAAGCTTGAAAAAATGCCCTACATTGCCTTGGTTGTAGATGAGCTTGCCGATTTAATGGCCAACAAAGGAAACGAAATAGAAGGAGGAATTGTACGTATTGCGCAAATGGCTAGAGCGGTTGGCATTCATCTTGTTTTGGCAACCCAAAGGCCTTCTGTAGAAGTTATTACAGGCCTTATTAAGGCAAATGTTCCCGCGAGAGCAAGCTTTAGAGTCGCTTCGCAGGTTGACTCACGTACTATTTTAGATACTGCCGGAGCGGAAAAATTGCTGGGTTCAGGGGATATGCTTTTTCTTTCAACAGAAAATTCAAAGCCAAGACGTGTGCAGGCTCCTTATATGACCGAAGAGGAAATAAAGGAAATTATTTCTTGGCTTAAAGAAAATGCAACAGAAAAAGAAGATGACCCTCTTTCTGAAAACCTAGAAGAATCTTTGCAAAAAAACGAAAAGAAAGGTGATTTTGGATCTGAGGAAGACGATGATGTACTTTATAACGATGCAAAAGATGTTGTTATATCTTCCGGAAAGGCTTCTGCATCTTTACTACAAAGAAGACTAAGAGTAGGTTATGCCAGAGCTGCAAGACTTTTAGATATTTTAGAGCAAAGAGGTGTTGTCGGTCCGGCAGAAGGAGCAAAGCCCAGAGATGTGTACGGAGTAGAAGAGGAAGACATAGAAAAACCCGAAGAAGAAAACCCACAGCCTTGGAACGGAGTTTAGTTTTATTTTAAAATTGTAAATTATAAATTAAATTATTTTGGTAATTTTACCAATTGTTTTCAATAATATGGCTAAGAAAAAACAAAAAAAAGAAGACCCCAAAAAAGAGACCAATAAAAAATTGCAAGAAACAATCGACGAAATAAAACAACAGTTTGGAGAAGGCTCTTTAATGAAGCTTAACGAGATGAAAAATGTTGAAGTAGATAGCATTTCTACAGGATCTCTCTCTTTAGATCTTGCGCTAGGCATAGGAGGAGTTCCCAGAGGAAGAGTGGTGGAAGTTTTCGGAAGTGCCTCTACCGGAAAAACAACTCTTTCTTTACATATTTTAGCTAATGCTCAAAAAAGTGGAGGAGTTGGTGCTTTTGTTGATGTAGAAAATGCTCTTGATCCGCAATATGCCAAAAGAATAGGGGTTAATGTTGAAGAATTGCTTATTTCCCAACCGGATTCAGGAGAGCAAGCTCTTCAAATAGTAGAAACTTTAGTTCGTTCCGGAGAGGTGGATATTGTGGTTGTTGATTCTGTTGCTGCTCTTGCTCCAAAAGCGGAAATTGCAGGAGAAATAGGAGATCCTCATGTAGGACTTCAAGCTCGACTTATGTCCTCTGCTCTAAGAAAGCTTTCCAAGCTTATTTCTGAAACAGGAACAGTTGTTGTTTTCCTCAATCAAACAAGAGTAAATATTGGACAAAGATTTGGCAACCCCCAAACAACTTCCGGAGGATTGGCACTTAAATTCTACTCCTCAGTAAGAGTGAGTCTTACACAAATAGCTCAAATCAAAAGCAAAGAAGAAATTATTGGAAATAGAATTAGAGCGAAAGTGGTAAAGAATAAAGTTGGTGCTCCTTTTAGAAACGGAGAATTTGATGTTTATTATAACGAAGGAATATCTCGTGAAGGAGAACTTATAAATCTTGGATTAAAGGAAAAGATTCTTTCAAGAAGCGGAGCTTGGTATAATTACAAAAGCAAAAGAATAGGGCAAGGAATGGAGCAAGCAAAAAAACATTTAAAAGAAAACCCTGAACTTCTAAATGAAATTGAGGGAAAAATTAAGGAAAAAATAGTTCAAGAAGAGATTGCTTAAAATATTTTAGTTTAAACAAAATAAATATTCCGCGTTTCTATAAAGCGCGGAATTTTTAATATAAAAAATATTCCCTTAGAGGTTTGTGTAGGGAACAAGAGCCATATAGCGAGCTCTTTTTATTGCTTGCGATAGTTTTCTTTGATGCTTGGAGCAAACACCGCTTTTTCTTCTTGGTTTAATTTTATGCATGTCAGACATAAAACGAGTAAGTAAATCGGTGCTCTTGAAATCTATCTTTTTAATATTGTTTTGGCAAAAATAACACTGCATAATAAATTAAATTAAAATTGATTTATTTTTTTAGAGGCTGAACCTCCGATAGTTTGTAATTTGGTATCTTATCTTTTTGCTTATTAAAACGGTATATCCTCTACGTTAATCTCATCGTCTTCATCAATTACCGGTATTTCTTTTTCTTGATTTTCTTTTTGGTTGTCTGAGTTTTCTTTGTTTGAAGAATAGTTTCCTTTTTGGCTTTCTCCTTGACGAGGTCCTAATTGCAATCTTTCTCCAATAATTTCGGTGCGGTAGCGCTTGTTTCCTTCCTTGTCATCCCAGCTACTGGTCTGAAGTCTTCCTTCGACAAGAGCAATAGATCCCTTTTTGAGATATTGAGCTGCAACATCGGCTGTTTTTCCAAAAAAAACAACATCATGGAACTCTGCCTTTTCTTGGTTTTCTCCCGACCTGTCTTTGTAAAAATTACTGGTAGCCAAAGGAAACTTTGTAACACTAAGGCCGGACTCAGTGGTCCTTTTTTCCGGATCGCGAGCAAGGCGTCCGGCGACAATAGCTTTGTTGAGATTCATAATTTTTTTATTATTAATAAATAATTTTACAAAAAATTTAGAGCATTTCTTCTATTTTGTCACCAATCTCATCAAGCTTTGCTTTTTCCGGCTTTAGCGACTTTTTCTTCTTTGGTTTTTTTTCTTCAACCTCTTCTTTATTTTCCTCTTCTTGAGGGGCTTCTTCTTTTCTTCTTTCTCTTTTTACTTTCTCTTTAAGAGTTTGTTTGGTAATTAAAAGATAGCGTAATACATTGTCTTCTTTTTCCATCTTTTCTTTTATTTTTGATATATTTTCTTTTTCTGCTTCAAAGTCAACTGAAGAAAGGTACGCTTTGTCTTTTCTATCAATCGCATAAGCAAGATTTTTTTGAGTAGGGGGTTGTTCGCTCCCTAAAACTCCTCCCTCTTTTTCAATGGATTTTTTAATGCTTTCGTGATAATCGGCAGCCTCTTTTTCTGTAAAAGAAGGCTCAATAAGATAACTTAATTCGTATGGTTTCATATGTTTTTCTTTAATTTAACTTTGGCTATTATAGCATTACTTAAACTAATAATCAAGAAAAAAATAAACTCTTTTCGCTATCTTTTGATATTTTTTTTCTTTTTGATAAAATTGCCTTATATGACAAACATAAATGGCGAAATATTTAAAACATACGACATTAGAGGAGTTTATAAAAAAGAGTTGGACGAAAAAGCTGCCTATCTTTCCGGTAGAGCTTTTGTTACTTTCTTAGGTAAAGAAAGTCCTGTTTTGGCAGTAGGAAGAGACGGAAGAAGTTCCTCTCCTTCTTTATTTAAAGAATTAAAGAGAGGCATTGTTGATTCCGGAGGAAAGGTTATAGATATGGGAATTTGCAATACCCCTCTTTTAAACCTTTCTGTTGCAAAAAATAAATTTGATGGAGGTGTAATGGTTACTGCCTCTCATAGTCCTCCTGAGTTTAATGGATTAAAGCTGGTCAAAGAAAAAGCTCTTCAAATTTACGGAGAAGATATTAAAAAAATAAAACAAATAATCGAAAAAGAAGAGTTTGTTTCCAAAAAAGGAGAAGAAAAAAAAGGAAACTTTCTTTCTGATTATATAGAATATGTTTTTTCTCTTGCCAGCGACATAGAAGGTATAAAGATTGTTGTTGATTGTGGTAATGGAGTGGGGGCGGTTACCGCCAAGCCTCTTTTTGAAAAATTAAAAGTAGATGCACTATTTTTAAACGAGAAAGTAGATGGTTCTTTTCCAAATCATCTTCCCGATCCCTTTGATTTAAATTCAATAAAAACGGTTTCGCAAAAAATAAAAGAAAAGAAAGCAGATTTAGGAGTTTTGTTTGATGGAGATGCCGATAGATGTGTTTTGCTTGATGAAAAAGGAGAAATGATTTCAACAGATATTCTTTTGTCTTTTCTTGCAAAAGAAGAGCTCAAAAACAACCCACAAGAAGAGATTTATCATGATTTGCGCTTTAGCATGGCAACTTCCGAAGACATAAAAAAATTTGGAGGAATTCCGGTTATGATGAGAGTTGGCAATCCTTTTTATAAAGAAAAAATTATTAACGAAGGGGGTTTATTGGGAGCTGAGCTTTCCGGACACATAATGTTTCGTGAAAATTTTGGAATAGACGATGGGCTCTTTGCTCTTATTAAAACACTTAAATTACTAAGCAAAGAAAAAGCTCCTGTATCAAAAGTTCTTTCTTCTTTTCAGAGATATTTTCAAACAGAAGAAATCAATTTAAAAGTCAAAGATAAGAAAGAGGCTCTAAGGCAAGTCAAAAGTGCTTTTAGTGACGGAGAGAGTGTTGATCTTGATGGTGTTTATATAAAATACGAGAATTGGTGGTTTAATCTTCGTAAATCAAATACCGAGGATTTGGTTAGATTAAGAATAGAGGCGCAAGAAAAAGAAATTTTAGAAGAAAAAAAAGATGCTCTGGTTTCTATTATAGAAAAATGTTAACTTATTCCCATTTTTTTTCTTACTTCTCCCATTTTTGCTTCTGCTAAAGTGCGTGCTCTTTTTTCTCCTTGTTTTAGTATCTCTTCAATATAGACATCTCGACTAAAAAATTCTTCTCTCTTTCTGCGAAAAGGTTCTAAAGAGGCAATGGTAATTTCTGAAACGGCATCTTTAAGTGCTTTATAACTTTTTCCTTTCATTTCTTTTTCAACTTTTTCCATTTTCTCTCCGGAGAAAACACTATATATTGTGAGTAAATTAGATATTCCCGGTTTTTTTTCTTTATCGTATTTGATTGTTTTTTGAGTATCGGTTACAGCCGATTTTATTTTCTTTTCTATTTCTTTAGGAGAATCAAATAAAGAAATACGGCTTTTTTCGTCGGGATCGGATTTAGACATTTTTTTCTTAGGATCGGAAAGGCTCATTATACGAGCTCCAAAAGAAGGAAGCTTTGACTTTGGAAGAACAAATGTTTCTCCAAAGGTTTGATTGAACTTTTTTCCGATTGTTCTTGCCAGCTCTACATGCTGGTTTTGATCTTCTCCCACCGGAACTACTTGAGTATCATAAAGAAGAATATCTGCCGCCATTAAAACAGGATAATTTAAAAGTCCGGCATTTTCGTTTTTCTTATTTTTCTTTGCCTTATCCTTAAATTGTGTCATTCGGTAAAGCTCTCCTAAAGGGGTGACAGTGTTTAAAAGCCATGCGAGTTCGGTGTGTTCTTTTACTCTTGATTGAACAAAAATAATCACCTTTTCGGGATCAAGACCTGCTGCAAGATAAATGATTGTTTTTTCTGTTATTCTTTCTTTTAGTTTTTTTGCATCATAAGGAACCGTTATTGCGTGCAAGTCAACAATACAAAAAAGACATTCGTTTTCATGCTGAAAATCAAGCCATTGTTTTATTGCCCCAAAATAGTTTCCTATATGTAAATCTCCTGTTGGCTGTATCCCACTAAATATTCTCATAGTGTTAATAAATTACAAATAAATTATAAATTCTAAATAAAAAGCTCTAAGTGAATTATAAACAGATAATTTTAAATTAAAAGCTATTTTGTTTTATTTAGAATAGAAGTATAAATATTTCGTAATTTTTTTTGCCCCTTTTAATAATTCTGACATTTTTCTGCAAAAAGAGCACTTCTCTCCTCTAAATCATATTTTTTGTTACTTTCGGAGGTTGAACCTCCGATTGTTTGTAATTTGGTGCTTTTATTTAACTATACTTCGATGACTACTGGAAGAACAAGTGGTCTTCTTCCGGTTTTACTATAAAGAAAACTTTCCAACTTTGTTTTTATTTCGGGCTTTATTTCTTTTACATCTTTGTTATTTTTTCCTCCTTTAGAAACTATTTCCATAATTTTTTTTCTTACTTCAGTAAGAAGTATTTGAGACTCTCTAAGATAAATAAAGCCTCGCGAAATAATATCAGGAGAATTCTTGATTCTTCTTGTTTTTTTGTCGATTACCGCGATAACCACAAAAATGCCACTTTCAGCAAGCTCCATTCTGTCGTGAAGCACAACTCCTCCCACATCTCCTATTCCTGAACCATCAACCATAACGGGTGAAACAGGAACAGCTTTTTTACTGATGTCTATTTTTTCTTTATCTACTTTTAAAATAAAGCCGTTATCTATAAGGGCAATGTTGTTTTTAGGCACCCCTTCTTCTCGAGCTATTTTTGCGTGACTGGCCATCATAGAATATTGTCCATGAATAGGCATAAAAAATTGAGGACTCATTATTCTTATCATTTCCCTTAATTCTTCTTCTTGGGCGTGTCCTTTTGCGTGTATGTCCATCATTTGAGAGTGAAAAATATCTGCTCCCTGACGCATTATGTCGTCTTTAAGATTTTGAACAGCTCTTTCGTTTCCGGGAATAACAGAAGAAGACAAAACTACCGTATCACCTTTTTTGAGTTGGAAAAAACGATGTTGCTTACTTAAAATGCGCATTAAAGCGGCATTTCCTTCTCCTTGAGCACCGGTAGAAAGAATAGTAATTTTATTGTCCGGATAATCTGCTGCCTTTTCCGAAGGAATAATAGTTCCTTTTTGAGTTTTTATGAGTTGTAAATTTTTTGCAATTTCTATATTGGTTTTCATTCCATAACCTTCAACTACCACCTTTCTTCCGTATTTTTCAGAGAGAGTAATAATGTCTTGAACTCTGTTAATCAAGGAAGCAAATGTTGCGGTAATCACTCTTCCCTTTGCTTTTTCAAAAATAGTACTTAAGTTTTCGGCAATAACTTTTTCCGAAAGAGATCTTCCCTCTGATTCTGCCCCGGTAGAGTCAGACATTAAAAGAAGAACTCCTCGAGAGGCTATTTCGGTTAAGCGATCAAAGCTTGTTGGGGGAGCGTTGGTAGGTGTTAAATCAAACTTAAAGTCAGAGGTGTGTACAATATTTCCCGCGGGAGTTTCAATAATAACTCCATGACCGTCGGGAACATTATGGTTTTGATGAAAAAATTCCACCGAAAAAGAGCCCATATGTATTTTATCACCTTCTTTTATTTCATTTAGTTTGAGTTTTGGTTGAAGAGGAAATTCTTCTTGCCTTTTTTTGGTAATTCCAAGAGTAAGAGCCGATCCGAAAAGAGGAGGATTACCTATTTTATCTAAAATATAAGGGATTGCTCCTATATGGTCGTAATGTCCATGAGTTAGCACTACGCCCATTATCTTTTTTTTGTTTTTTTCCAAGTAAGATATGTTGGGAATAACATAATCAACTCCGGGAGTTTTTTCTTCTGGGAAATTAAGGCCTATATCAACGATAATAGCCTCGTCTTTCCACTCTAAAACCATCATATTTCTTCCCACCTCTCCCAAGCCCCCCAAAGGAACTACCTTAATTCCTTCAAAAGAATAATCATTATCTCCCCAAAAAACTTCTCGCCTGTTTTCTTCGGAGTTTTCTTTCTTTCTGTATTTTGAATTTTCTTTTTTCATTTTTATAATTTTAATTAGTTAATAATTTCTAAAACAAAAACAAAGTAGTTCCCTAAAAAGAGTTTAGTTTAAGGATGTTGATTGTTTTTGCTTTTATAGTTTTTAAATAAAAAGAGTGCCCGGGGAGGGATTCGAACCCTCAAGGGTTTGACCCATAACGACCTGAACGCTACGTGTATACCAGTTCCACCACCCGGGCCGAGTTTTAGTAGAGGTTTTTTATCTTTTAATTACTCGTTTTGTATTTATATACCACTTTTCTATATCTTCAAATCTTTGAGAGGAATAAAAGAGATTTCTTTCTTCTGTTCCTTTTATTCTGTTTGAAATATAGTAGTTATAGTTGGGATTATAAAGAAAAATAGCCGGTACATCTTCAAGAATTATTTCTTGTATCTCTAAAAGCGCATCATCGTTTTCTTTTCCGTTGGAAGAAATTACTTTCTCTAAAAGTTCATCCAATTCTTCGTTCTCGTAACCGGAAAGATTAATCCCCGGATCATCTATTCTTGTTGAGTGCCACAAAGGAAAGGGATTAATTTTTGCCGTAAGCATTGTTCCAAAAAGAAGAGATTCAAATTCTCTTAAGCGAATAGCCTCTTCTTGGAAATCTGTTACATCTTTTTCTTCTATTTTTACATCTACTCCAATTTTTGCCCACTGATTTTTTAGTGTTTGAGCAGTTTTTATAAGCAAAGGATTGTCTAAAACGGTAATAGATATTTCAAGAGAAATTGATTCGTAAAAAAGATCTTCACAAAGCTCGTTTAACTTCTTTCTTGTTCCATCAGAGACCATACCTGTTCCGCTTGAAAATCCTCCCGGATCGAGTATTTCTTCTCGATATTTTTCTTGAAAATATACTACCGCTTCTTTTGTATCTTCGTCGAAAAATCCTGTCACTTCTCCTTGAGGATAAAGATCTTCATCGTCTTCTGCTAAATAAAGAAAACATCTTTGAAGGTTTCTTACTTCCTCTCCTTGACTTTCTTCCTTTAAATCTTCTTTAAAAGTAAAAGGGTCTTGTGTTTCTTTTTCACCGTTTATAAAGCCGGCTTCTTTCAAAATTTCTTTTGCTTTTTGTGTATTATAACTTCTAACATTTTCAGGATTATCAATTCCATAAAAGCTACTCAAGATAGGGGAGTTTACTTTATGCCCCCTTCCTCCAAGCACAACCTCAACAAGCTCTTCTTTATTGGTAGCGTAATCCAGAGCTTTTCTTACATCTCGTTGCGCGGTGGCGTTTTCCAGTCTCAAATTAAAGAAGAGAGAATAAAAACGAGGAAGGCTAATACTGTAATGATCAAAACCTCTTATTTCTTCACTCTCTATATATTCTCCCAGTCCGTCAGGAAGTGCAAATCCGTCAATTTCACCTCTTCTTTGAGCCCGGAGCATTTCATCAAGATTTCGGAAAAAATAAAAAGATACTTCATCCAAATAAGGCTTAGAGCCGAAATAATGAGGATTTCTTTCTAATTTGATATGTTCTATATCTCCACTAGCTCCCTCTTTTGCTTCTTTGAAGCGATAAGGTCCTGATCCAATGGGTTGCATATTATGTATTGAATAACGAAAATCTCTTGGAGAGTGCTCGTCAAAGACGTGCTTGGGTATAATTTTTAAAGTAAGATTTTCGGGGAAAATAGAAGAAGACTCTTCTAAAGAAAAAAGCACTTCGTGAGAAGATATTTTCTCCACCTCTACGCCATCCCACCTTTGCCTTAATGTACTCTGAAATTCTCTGTTTTGAATTGTTTTTACGGTAAAAACAATATCTTCTGCGGTCATGGGCTCTCCGTCCGACCAAAAAAGGTCTTCTTTTAAAGTAACTTTGAAATTTTTATTATCTTGCGTGTCATACCCTTTTGCAAGATTTGCTATTAGATTTCCTTCTTTATCATAACGCATCAATCCTTCAAATACGACCTCTATAATATCGTTTTCCGCTTCACTTTGCGAAGCGTAAAGGGGGTTGATAAGAATCATTCTGGATGATTTTATAAAACCTTCTCTATAAGCACCTCCTGTAGCGGGAACTACTTGCGTGCTCGAGTAATACAAAGACAGAGAGCCGTAAAAAAAAGAAAAAATCATTACCAAAAACAAAGAAAGAAGAGTGATTTTTTCACGCTTTGTTAAAATCTCCGGTAATCTTACAAGCTGCCTTTTAGAGGGCCATTTTTTTGGCCAAAAATCCTTCAAATTATTGAATATATTCATGAATAAAACAATTCTTTAGTTAGATTTGCTTAGAGAAAGAGATTGATGAGAGCAAGACCTATAAAAACAACTCCCAGTGCAATAGTGGAAGAGAAAAGTGTTTTTTCTGCGCCTCTTTTTTCAGTATGAAAGCCTTCTCCTTGCCCGAAGGCTGAGCCCATAGCGGTTCCTCCTTTTTGCAAAAGGATAACCGTAACAAGCAAAACAGAAACGGCAATTTGTGCGAATGGTAAAAAAGTTTCCATGATTTTTTATTTTGAGAAAGTGTGAGTAATAAACTCCATTATCCAAATTATAATTGTAGTGTAAAGTAATGCAATAAAACCTTCTATTTCAACCCCTTCAAAAAGAGCCTTTGTAAACCAGACAATACCTATATTAATAAAAAAAGTAAAGAGGCCTAGCGTCAAAAGACGAAGAGGGAAGGTAATAAGCTTAATAATCGGTCTTATGAAAAAGTTAATTATTCCAATAGTAATTCCGGCATAAAAAAGTGTTTCCGTACTTTCCAGCGTTACTTCGGAAATGAAATGATCTGCCAAATAAAATCCCAGCACCCCAACGGCAAGCTGTAAAAGAAAATTCTTGAGAAGTTTCATAACAAATAGAAATATACCATAAATTACCAAAAATGCAAGCACTTTTTGGTAATTTTTAGATATTCTTATTCTTTATATCACTAAGATCAATATTTTAGTAGCTTTATCTATGTCTTTTTATTTTAATGACAAAATAAAAAACCGAGAATCAACTCTCGAAAATGTGCTCAAGTTATTGCTTTTAAAAGATTAATCTAAAAAAGAAGGAGGTGTGTTAACACCTCCTTTTCCCTGTTTCTTTGAATTTTGTCTTATAATTCTTTAAGCCAATATGTTCTGTCGGAATGCTCTGCGTCGGTTATGTTTATTTCTTGAAACCCTGTTTTTTTGTAAAGATTTCTTGCCGATACGGCTTTTATATCGGTTCTTAAGGTTGCATAATCAATATTGAGACTGGTAATTTTTTTCAGTAATTCTTGCGTTAATCCTAAGCCATATCCACATTGACGATATTTCCGATCAACTCCAAGTTCATCGATATAAAATATTCTCTTTTTCTCCACTATTTTTTTCCATTGAGAGTAAAAAGCACCGGAAATATCACTAAGATCCGAAATACTTGCTTCATATCCCCAAGTAAAACCGGTAATCCTTTCTTCTTTTTCCAGAGCATACAACAAAACAGCGTTTGGTTTCATTAGTTCTTTGTGTAGGTCTTGTATCACTCTGTCAGTTGTCCAGAAATACTCATTCCAGGGAGGCTCCTCCCAAATCTTGCAATAAATTTCCGCTACCTTTAAAAGAACACTTTCTTCCTTTTCCCACCTTGATCTTTTAACAATCATTTTTTTGCTCCTCCTTTTTTTAATGAACTAAAGACAAATTCTCCGAATTAGGTTTTTATAAATCCCCCTCACCTCCTTTAAGCTTTTAATATCGACCCACTCGTTTACGCCGTGAGCGTTGCCGCCTTTTGGGCCGAAATAAACACAAGGGGTTTCAAGTTTTTTATACATCATCTCTCCGTCGAAATATCCTTGCACGGTAATATCACCGTAATCTACTCTGCCTAGCTGGTCTTTAATAGCACTCTCAAAAGTTCTAATCTTCGTTTTTGGAATATACATCGGTCCGAAATCACTTCTAAGAATAACTTTCTTCATCTCAAGACCCTTTCTTTTGATGCTTTCCTCAATAAAATTAACAACCTTACTGCCGTTTAATTTTGAGCTTGTCGTTCTGATATCCAAAACCACCTCCGCTATATCGGAAATATTATTACCCCGATCTCCCAAAATTATCTTTCCGCTTTCATCAAATCCTTTCATAAGACCACCGGACAAATAGGCCAAGTTTAGAGTCGGAGCTCCCAGCGAAGAGTTTCTATATTTTTTTGTTTCTTTACGTAATTCATTTACAGTTTCCATAACTGTATCAATGGCGTTTCTTCCTTCTTGGGGCCTTGCGGCGTGTCCGGTTTTTCCAGTAACCTGAAAATAAATTTCTATTATTCCTCTACAGCCGTTAATAATCTCTTCGTTGGTGGATTCCGGAAATACTGCCAGTTTTGGCCTAAAAGAATTTCTTTGAAGAAAACTTTTCATTCCTTTAAAATCATACTCTTCGTCACAGTAAAAAAGCAGCATTAACCCCTTAGTGTCTTTAAACTCTTGAAGCGCGTCTAAGGTGCAGGCAGTGCCGCCCTTCATATCACAAGATCCCAATCCATAAAGACGACTATTTTTTACCGTTGCCGAAAACTGATTGTAGTTCCATCCTTTTTTTGGCTCTACCGTGTCCAAGTGGCAAGCAAACAAAAGTTTTGGCGGATAATTGTCTTTGGCAATAATATTAAACCTATCACTCTCTATTTTTTGTTTTTCAACTTGAAGATAGGGGAGTTTCTTTAGATAGTTATAAACAAATTCACCAACCTCTTTTTCGTTGTTTTTTTTATCAACAAAGCTCGGAATCCCTATTAATTTTTTAGTTAATTGAAGTAAGTTCATATTTTTGAAATCAAAAAACCGGCTTGTTATTGGCCGGTCTTGATAATAAAAGTAATTATTTTTAAATTAAGAAGCTGTTACAATATTTTTCTTTTTATCACAAAACCGCCAACAACAAAGTGCGATTCGTGATGATGATTCTTTTTTGTAACAAAATTAATCATAATGTAATTATTGTATATTTAAATTATGTCTTTGTCAACAATCTGTGGTAATGTGCACACACTTATGGCGGTTTTTGTCTCGTGTTGTTAAGCCAGAGGCACATGCCTGTAAGTATACCAAAAACTCCCCATGTTCACCCCCGGGGGTGAACATTAATTTTACAGAAGCTTTATTCCTGTAGCTTTGAGGATTTAGAGAGGCAGGGTGACATAAAACTGGCTGCCCTTTCCTTTCCCTTGTGAGTCAGCCCAAACTTTTCCGTCGTGCATTTCAATAAACTGACGGGCGATGTAAAGTCCGAGACCTGCTCCTTGTATCCAGTGTTTTTTACCGGCATCTCCTCTGG
>PWJI01000005.1 GCA_003560095.1 Candidatus Nealsoniibacteriota bacterium | reverse complement strand
TAACCAGTCCTAAGGGGTTTGTGGGAAGCACTACGCCTGAAGGAAGCTTTTATGACCCGGTAAATCCACTTGATATGATGCTTTCTATTGGAACAACTTTTGTTGCCAGAGGTTATGCGGGAAAAAGAGACGGACTTGTGAGGATTATTGATGAAGGAATAAAGCATCAAGGATTTTCTTTTATTGAAGTATTGCAGCCTTGCATTGCTTGGCACAATACTTATGCCGATTACAACGAAAGAACCTATGACATGGAGCAGGAATTTTTATCTTTAGAAGGTGCAAGAGAAAAGGCGAGAGAGTGGGATTATAATAATACGGAGAGTAAAATAACTTTAGGAATTTTTTACAAAGAAGAGAAAAAAACATCAGAAGAACAAATGAAAAGAATATCTTCGATTAGAGCAGATGAATTAATTGAAAAAAGAAGATAAAGTATAAAGTTTTCTTGAGAAAAAGAATTTAATTAAGTTATCTTGACTATGAAACCAAAAGTAGTAATTCTTGCCGCCGGTTGGGGTACAAGACTAAGACCCTTGACGCTAGGAAGACCGAAACCGGCCATCAGATTATTGGGAGAAACCCTTATAGAACACAATCTAAGAGAAATTGCTGATCTTGTAAGTGAGGCAATAATTATTGTCGGCTACAAAGATGAAATTATTAGAGAAAGAATGGGAGATTCTTTTGCTGGAGTAAGTATAAAATACGTAAGACAAGATGAGCAACTTGGCACAGGGCATGCCGCAAAGATGGCACTCCCTCTTTTAGGGGAAGAGTTTTTAATTTTAAACGGAGACGATCTTTACTTAAGAGAAGATATCGAAAAATGTCTTCAAAAAGGACCCTCCATACTTGTCAAAGAAGTAGATGATCCAAAAGGTTACGGCCAAGTTTCCACTAACGAAGAAAAAGTTGAAGAGATAGTGGAAAAACCGGAAAAACCGGTAAGCAATCTTATAAACATCGGTTGTTATTTTCTAAACAAATCTTTTTTCGAGAAAGAAATAGAAAAATCTCCTCGAGGTGAGTACGAGATTATTGATTTTCTAAAATACTATATTAAGGAAAAAAATACTCTCTATTTTGCTCGCGCTAAAAATTGGATGCCTGTTACTTACCCCTGGAGTATTTTAGAAGCAACAGGGGAGGTTTTAAAGATGTATGAAGAAAAAAAAGAAGGGACTGTCGAAGAGGGGGCGCATATTCAAGGAAAGGTAATATTGGAAAAGGGTAGTGTCATAAGAAAAGGAAGTGTTGTTGAGGGTCCTGTTTATATCGGAAAAAATACTGTTATTGGTCCTAATTCGTATATAAAAGGTCCTGTTTCCATACATGATGATTGTTTTGTGGGAGCAAGTGCGGAAGTACAATCATCGGTTATTTTTTCGCGAACAAATATACCTCATTACGCTTTTGTGGGAGATTCGGTTGTCGGAGAAGATTGTCGTATCGGAACAGGTGTGGTTCTTATAAACTTCCTTTTTGGAGGAGACAAGATTTGGGCAAAAGTAAAGGGGAAGAAAATAAGCACCGGAAGAGATAAAATGGGCTCGGTAATAGGCAACAAAGTAAGCATAGGGCCCAATGTTTCCGTTATGCCCGGAGTTATGATTGCCGATGGGGCAACAATTTACCCAAACACTCTTTTAAAAGAGAATATAGAGTAAATCAAATTAATTTTATGCTTTTAATTGGGGTAGACGGAGGAGGAACAAAAACAGATTGCGTAGTGGCAAAACCAAAAGGGAAAGTTGTTTCATTTAGTACTTTCGGCCCTTCCAATCCGAGAAATTTTGGCATTGAGGAAAGTGGAGAAAACATTGCAAAAGCAATTGACGAGTCTTTTTCTCTTGTTAAGGAAAAAGAAAACATTGGAGCGATTTTTGTTGGAATACCTGCCTTTGCCGAAGAGTATAAAGAAAAGGAAGAAGAAATAAAGGACACAATCTCAAAAAATCTAAAAAAGACCCCTGTTTTAAAAGAAAAGCTTTTTATAGGAAGCGATCAGGAAGTTGCTTTTGCTTGCGAGACAAAAGAGAGAAACGGAGTTGTTGTTATTGCCGGAACCGGGTCTGTTGCGCGAGGGTGGAATAACGGAAGAGATGAAAAAACCTGTGGGTGTGGGTGGCTTGGAGATACAGCAGGTGCTTTTCAGATTGGACAAGAAGTGTATAAAAAAACTATTCAGGCACTTGACGGAAGAATAGAGAAAAGTATTTTAACAAAAATGGTTTTAAAATATTTTAAAGCTCAAAATATTAATGAAATAAATAAAAAGGTTTATAAGGGAAAGCATATAAAAGTTCTTTCTCCTCTTTCCATTATTGCAAATAAAGTGGCTAAAGAAGGTGATAGTACGGCACAAGAAATATTATTTTTAAAAGGAAAAGATTTGGCAAAAGTTGCCCTCAATACCATAAAGAAGCTTGAATTTGAAAAAGAATTTCCCTTGGTTTTGGCGGGAAGTATGTTTAAGTCGGAGATTTTCTTAAAAAGCTTTAAAGAAAATGTTTTAAAAGAAGAAAAAAGAGCAAAAATAATTATTTCTAAAAAAAGACCCGTTTTAGGGGCGCTACGTTTGGCAAAAAGAAATATGTCTTTTTAAGAATAAAAAATATGCACGAAAATTTAAAAAAAGAAGACAAGGAAGTTTACGAAATTTTATTAAAAGAAGAAGAAAGGAAGAAAAAAACGCTGGAAATGATTCCTTCCGAAAACCACACATCTTTAGCGGTTTTAGAAACTCTTTCTTCTGTTTTTAATGATAAATATGCAGAAGGGTATCCTAAAGCAAGATATTATGGGGGAAACGAGCACATAGACGAAATAGAGGTTTTGTGTCAAGAAAGAGCAAAAGAGCTTTTTGGTGTTCCTTTTTGCAATGTCCAGCCTTATTCCGGGTCTCCCGCAAATATGGCTGTTTATTTTGCCGCTCTAACTCCGGGGGATAAGGTTTTGGGAATGCATCTTAATGCAGGGGGGCACCTTACGCACGGGTGGAAGGTAAATTTTTCAGGAAAGTATTATAATTCTTTTTTTTATGGAGTAGACAAAGAAACTTCTCTTATAAATTACGACGAGGTAGAAGAGATAGCAAAAAGAGAGAAGCCAAAGCTTATTTTTGCAGGAACCACGTCTTATCCTCGGATAATAGACTTTAAAAGGTTTCGCGAAATAGCAGATAGCGTAGGAGCTTATCTTTGCGCAGATATTTCACATATTTCCGGTCTTGTTGTTGCCCGAGCTCATCCAACCCCGGCAGATTATGCTCATATAGTCACAACAACAACACACAAGACGTTACGTGGCCCTAGGGGCGCGTTAATTATGGTTACCAAAGAAGGAGTAGAAAAAGATAAAGAACTCCCTGAAAAGATAAATAAGGCGGTTTTTCCCGGGCTTCAAGGTGGGCCTCACGAACATCAAGTAGCGGCAATCGCTGTTTGCCTTAAAGAGGCAATGAAGCCTTCTTTTAAAGAATACGGAAAGCAAGTTGTGTTAAACGCAAAGACACTGGCAAAAGAACTTATCAAAAATGACTTTAATATTGTTTCGGGAGGAACAGATAACCATTTGCTGGTTTTAGATTTAAGAAACAAAGAAATTTCCGGAAAAAAAACACAAGAATTACTCGAAAAAGCGGGAATTATTGTTAATAAAAATGCAATTCCTTTTGACCCTAAACCTCCGGCAACTCCTTCGGGAGTAAGGCTGGGAACTCCTGCTATAACAACAAGAAAAATGAAAGAAGAAGAGATGGAAAAGATAGCAAAGCTGATAAGAAAAGTTGTAGACAGCAAAACCGAAAATGTGGCACTGGAAGTAAAGAAAGAGGTTGAAGAAATGTGCCTTCAATTTCCTATATATTAATTTGCTTTTAGCAATATGGCTCAAATAATAGATGGCAAAAGTATAGCCGAAAAAAAGCTTCTAAAATTAAAAGAGGATATAAAAGAGCAGGGAGTTTTTCCTTCTTTGGCTGTTTTTCAGGTTGGAGATAATCCGGTTTCCAGTACTTACATAGAAATGAAAAAGAAAAAACTCAAAGAAATAGGTATGTCGGTAAATGTTTATAAGCTAAAAGAAAATGTAAGAGAAGAGGAGATTGAAGAGAAGGTAGCTTCTGTAAAAGAAGATGGGGTTATTGTTCAACTTCCTCTTTTAAAAGGAATTAATAAAGAAAATGTTTTAAATGCTATTCCTGAAAACAAAGATGTTGATTTGCTAAGTGGCCATTCTTTGGGGAAGTTTTACAAGGGGAGTAGTAAAAATCTTCCTCCCGTTGTTTGTGCGGTAAAAATTTTACTGGAAGAAAGTAATGGCTCTATTGAAGGAAAAACAGCAACCGTTGTTGGTTTTGGTGATTTGGTGGGAAAGCCTGTTAGTATTTTTCTTGCCAGAGAAAAAGCGACGGTTTCTATAGTTAACCGACACACAAAAGATTTAAGTTTATTCACAAAAAATGCCGATATTCTTGTTTCGGGAGCAGGAGTTCCTGATTTGATCAAAGGAGATATGGTAAAAAATAAAGGAATTTTTATTGATGCCGGAACAAGTGTTTCTTCCGGAAAGCTCAAAGGAGATATAGAGAAAGAAAGTATGAAAAAGACGGACGGATTATTTGCTTGTGTTCCCGGAGGGGTGGGGCCCCTTACCGTATATTGTTTGGCGAGAAATCTTTTTAATCTAAAAACAAATGAATATTGACGCGGAAATATACTTATATTTAAACAAATTTGCAGGAGAATATTTTTTTCTTGACTTTATTTTTTATTTTTTTGCCAGTATTTTGCCTTATTTGTTTATTTTTGCTTTTGTTTTCTTTTTTTTAAGAAACCCTCAAAAAAACGGATTTTTTTCTTTGGAGGTTATTTTTACCGGATTTTTTTCTCGATATGCCCTTATTGAAGCGGGAAGGTATTTTTTCCCACGCGAGCGACCTTTTCAGGTTCTTGAAGAGGTTAATTTAATCCTTCCCTATAAAGAGAGTTTGTCTTTTCCCTCCGGACACACTGCTTTTCTTTTTGGAATTTCTACCGCTGTTTATTTTTATAACAAAAGAATAGGAATTATTTTCTACTTATTGTCTTTTTTGGGTGGCGTAGCAAGAGTTTTTGCAGGAATGCATTGGCCTCTTGATATAGTTGCAGGAGCTTTAACGGGAGTTTTGGGAGGAATAATTATAAGTGAATTGGCTCGTATATTTAAGCCCAATTTGACAAAAAAATAAAAAGTTATATACTAGCCTTAATATGTTTAGTTTTTTTAGAAAGGTTGTCCTTCTTATTTGCGTCCCTTAATAAGGGGAGGTTTTCTTTTCTAAAAATGCGAAAATCTCCCTTTTAAAAGAAGGGATTTTCTTCTTTAGTCCCAAGAAAGTAATATTTTTGGGGTTGAGGGAGAAAAAAGGCAAAGGCTTTTTTCTTTGAATACCAATACCCCTTGGTACATTGTGCTTTTGCCGAGTATCTCCTTCAACACCAAAAAAGGAGGGTAGAGATCTTTCAAATTTTTAAAAAATAACAAAAAGGAGGATTTTAAGGTGAATCAGATTATTGGGGCGATAGACAGGATGCACGAAGAAAGGAAAGAAAGGAAAGATAAAATCAATGACCTAAGCACAAAAAGAGAAAT
>PWJI01000025.1 GCA_003560095.1 Candidatus Nealsoniibacteriota bacterium | reverse complement strand
TAGTGTCCGCATATTTTGTTATAATAAGCTCATTTTTTATGCGCTTACCAGGTCTTTCTCCTGCAGTAAGAAATTATTAGTTTGCAAAATTGCTCCAGTCAATATCAATTGTTCTGTTTAAAAAATTTACCAACCTTTCTAAGTCTTCATCCTCACCCTCGCCATCTCTTTTCAGGTGCGCTGCAAAATGACTGGCATATTCGCCAAAATTTTTCCCGATACCGATAGTCAAAACATTTTCACCGTCTTCTACGTGGCGGCAGATGTAGTGTTCTGCGTCAAGCTTTATTTCAGGTTCGTCCGGATAGACTTCACAAACCCCATCAATGTCGTGATTTAAAAGACTGGAACGCATCTCGCTAAAAGTATTGTGTGTTGCCACCACTGAAGCAGATAGGCCACGCTCACTTACAATATAATAATCCTCACCACTTTTAGGAGTACACTCTGCATCGACATAACGATAACCGTCTGTAAAGCCACCGGTACATTCATAATCATCGGGAATATGCAAATAATATCCTTGCATGTCGAGAATATTGTCACTTTCTAAATCTTCTTCTCTTGTGTCGGTTTGCTCGTCATTTTCATCAACTGTTTGGGGATCTACTTCGTTAATTATTTCAGGGTCTGCTTCATCAGCCGGCCCTAAAAAAAGAAAAATTGTTATAACGACTAAAAGAAGTAAGGCTACTATAATGTAAATATTTTTCATATTTTTTATTTTTATTTATAATCTTCGCAAGTATTATAGCGTATTACAAAAATATTTTCCATCTTTTTTAATCTATATTATAAAAGCCCTGATAAAATCAGGGCTTTTGTTTTTTATCTCTATAATAGGCTCAAAATATTTATTCACTGTGCTCCATTATCGTATTATCATTTACAAGTTCCTCTCTTACTCTCTCGTAAATTTTAGCATGCCCCTTTACCCCGGGATGAATGCCGTCATAAAGCTCATCTTTACTTAAAATATCATTTAGAGGAATAAACTTTACATTTTTTTGCTTGCAAAAGCTTTCAATAATTCCGTTAAACTCTTTAATTCTTTCGTTTTTGTATGATTTATCCGGCCCCCAAGGGATGGGACATGTCTTTGACTCATCAACTGAGGTAATTCCAAGAAATATAATGTTTTCTGTAATTTCTTTTGCTACTTCATAAAGCTTTTTAATGTTTTCTTCAAATTCACTTTTAGATAAATAATAATCGTTTTTTGAATGAATAAACTGAGCGTCATTTATTCCAATAGCAAAGATAATCATTTCTGCTTCTCTTACCTTAGCCTCTTCTTTAATAATGGGAATAAAGTCTTCTGTTTTTTTACCGGAAATTCCGAGATTATAAACTCCTATGTCTTTTTCCATAAAAAACCTCTTAAGCTGATCAGCCCAGCCACCTTTTTCGTTGTCACACGCTCCCCACGTTATACTGTCTCCAAAGATACAAATTTTCATAAAATTTTTACTTATTTTTTATCTTTTCTTCTTTCTTTGCTTCCTCCTTGCTTTTAAGAGAGTCACGTATTTCTCTTAAAAGTAAAATTTCTTCTGAGGGAGGAGTTGTTTTCTTTTCTTCTTTTCGTTTTAGTTTATTTAGTTGCCTAACTATTATAAAAATGGAAAATGCAATTATTAAAAACTCTAAAGAAACACCTAAAAGATTTCCATAATTTATTGTAACCGCTTCTGTGGCCTCTGTGGCTTCTTTTATGGTTAAAGAAAGTTCCGAAAAATCTATCTCATCAACAAGAATCCCCATTGGAGGCATAATAATATCGGTAACCAATGAGGTTGTTATTTTTGCAAATGCCATTCCAATAACAACACCAATGGCAAGGTCCATAACATTACCCTTTACTGCAAACTGTCTAAATTCTTTAAATATTCCCATTGCTTTGCCTTTTATAAAAATACCTCTCTTTTGCTATGTTATAAAACAAAAAATAAAAAACAATTTTCAAATAATCTTTTAAATCTTTACTTCACTCTTTAGGGGGTAGTTTTTTTCGTAAACCACTCTCCACCCCCAAGAGGCAAATAAATATCCACCAATAATTCCCAGTATTGGTAAAATTATTTGTAAATAAGGTGGTAAATAGCAAGAATGACCAGTGTCGCCTTGTTTGGGAATAAATCCTTCATCTAAGTGTTGATTAATATAAATTATTTCAATAATTCCGTGGGCGACAAAGGAAAGCAAGATTCCCAAAAATATCCCTGAAATATAATAAATTATTTTTTTAACATCCATATTGTTAAACTATATCATAAAATAAAAATCCGGAAACAAAATTCCGGATAATTTTTAATTTAACAAATGTGCAAAAAAAGAAAATTAAAAATTTGTTTTATGCAATTTCGTCAAAAATCAAGATTATGAAAAGCAAAAAGAGGCAATAAAAATTGCCCCCTTTTTGGCTTACTTCAGATGCTTCTTTGGCTTACTTCAAGCACTCTTTGATTTCGTGGAAAATTTTCGCTTTTCCGCGCCCAAGAATTTCTTCTGCTTCTATTCTTATTGGGTCAGATGAATCCAGCACCTTAATAATACTATTAAGATGAGATTCTGTTGGGCCCATTTCGCGAAGCTTTTCCCACGCGCTTGCACGAATTTGCTCTGGGCATCTGTGAGAAATAATAACTAACCACAGATCCTCATCTCTAACATCTTCTCTATTTTTGAGTTCTTCCCAGGCAAACATTTTGAGTTGATCCTCGTTTTCCGTGACAATTATCTCTCTTAAATCATACAAATTTGGTTTGTGTGAGAGATATTCTTGCCAAAGCGCCTCTACATTATTAGCAGCCATTATAATCACCTCCTTTCTGATAAGCTTCGTTTATTATACTTATTCATATTAAAATGTCAATTTTACCAATTTTTGGTTTTTTATGTTCACCTCAAATCATCTCATTAAACAAAGTCCCAAAAAGTTACTTCCGGGATGGTTTTTCTATAATCTTTTAATCTTAAAGATTAAGATATTTTATTTAAATCTCCGTTTAAAATAATCGGTTTCATCGCCTCTATCTCACTTTTGTAATAAGGTATTTCGGGAACAGGATTCAAGAGAAATATTTTTTGATTGAGAATATGTGCAAATCCTATTTCCAAAAAAGTATTACCCCCTATATAGTTTTTAATGCCGTTTTTATCATAATTTAAAACAAGAACAGCATCTGCTCCTTGCATCGCATTCCAAAATTCACGAATAGCATCTTTGTTGTTTTTCTGATCAATTTTAATTTTTTCAATTTCATCACTGTTTTTTCCAATCATCGCTTTATGTAAATCAGTTACAAAACCTTCATGCCCAATTTCTTTTAGTTTTTCGCAAACCTCAAGCATTTTGTCGGTAAACTGCATTGACGCTATTACTCCTATTTTCATAATTATATTTTAAAAATTTATCATGTGTTTTGCACGTTCTTTTTCTCTTTCTTCCTCATCATAATGAGAGTAAATGGTTTCCTTTTCTGTAGAAAGTGAATAAATTATTCTCTCTTTTTTAGAATACTGTATTTCTTTTTTCGGAAAAAACGGATCTTTGGGAATTTCTATGTTATATTTCAAAGCAAGTTCTTCCAAAGAATCGGGGAGCTCTTCTTTCTCTTTTTCGTAAGCAACAAGCAATAGAGATATTCTGTTTAGTCTGTTTTGAAGAGTTATCGATCTAAGCCTCCCCTCAGCGTATCGCGGACTTACAAAAGTCGATCTAAAATATTTTCCTCTTCCTATCATATTGTCTTGAACAAAATAATTTTCCAAGTCCTGAATCAAAGAGTTAGCATCTGGAAAATAAGTGACATCTTCTACTTGCGGATAAAATGAAAGGTCATCTTCAAGAAGACCCTCCCAATCTTTAATTTCTTTAAATTTCTTAATCACCAAGCTTTGCGTTTTGTTGGGTTTATAGAAAAATGTTGGCCTATCTAAAAGACCTCTAACTTCATATGATGTTCCGTAATATTCCATTGTCTTCTCAGGATTATCAAAAAAAGACTTAAATTCCATCATATATTCATGCTTGTAACTTCTTTTTATAGCATCAGAGGATGATTCAAGTTCTTCTAATTTTTTTGCGTATCTTATTAGATAACCTTGCTCCAAATCATTTTTCGGTAGCTCACGAAATGTAGTAAGTAAAATCTCTTGCAAAAAAGAGGCAGTCCATGCATCCCAATATGTGGGACCATTGGAATTCTCTAAAAATAAAGAACTCCAACGAAGTGCAGTTAAAATTTCATCAAACGCTTCCTTGTAATTTCCCGTATAATAAAGATATGCAGCATTAAAAGCACTTATTCTGGCAAAATGGTGATGCTCTTTCCAATAGTCTTCTACTACCTGCTTGGTAGGAGGGAGCGATGTGTGATGTGTCATAGAGGTCATTTTCTCAAAACAATCAAGGCAACTTTTATTGATTTCTATAAATTCTTTTGCTTTTTCGGGGTTGTTTTTAATAAATTCGTAATAATTTTTGTCAGAAATAACTTCTTCAATTTCATCAAATAATCCTTCTTCTTTGGCAAGAGAAACATATTCTTCATAAACATCCCTGCAACCATCCTCTTTTAGGAAAAAATATAAATTTTCTTCCCTTTCCGGTTTTACTGTATTAATAGTAATTGCGCTATCATCAATCACCGGAGGGTCGTAGTCTCTGAAAAGAACATTAAAACTAAATACAAAAAATAATATCAAGGAAAAAACTCCTACCGTTAAGAAAGGCACACTAATTATTTTTGTCCATATTTTAACAGGTTTAGCTTTTTCTTCTTTTAATTTTCCGTATCTCCAAAAAAGTGCAAGAAAGAATAATACTCCAAACAAAAAATGAGTTAAGTAAATTAATGTAGCTAAAAAGAAAATAGAGGGAGTGCTTTCTGCAATAAAATAAAGCACCACTGTATAAGTTACCGCTAAAGGAAATAGAGTTAATGCTACAATTATTGAAGTGCCAATTTTATTTCTAATATTAAAAAGTTCAATACTTCTCCAAAGGGAAGCAAGTGCTCTTTTGCCTTCAAAATAAGAAATAAAGGGTGCCATAAGAAATTTAATACATGCAAAGAAACCTAAAATAAAAGAGATAAGAAAAATAAAAATAAGTAGTGCAATTGCTCCAATTGGTGTAATTCGACCTACATCTATTTCTATAAAAAACGAAAATACAAAATGAAAAATAACAATAAATAAGAAAAGATGAACCAAAAACAATGAAAAAGTCAAAAAGGTAGTCGTCCAAAAAGAGAAAATTCTTTCTTTTACTTTCAAAAGCGCTTCTCTTAATGAGGTGTTGTTTTTATGAAGCTCTAAGAATAAAGGAAAAGCAAAGAGATATAATATTATGTTTACTAAAATTAATATTTTCTCAATAATCCACGTAAAGAGCGTTTGCTCTACATTAAAGTAATAAAGAACCAGCAAAGAAGAGAAAACCAAAGGAAGAGAAAAGGATTTTAATATTTTTTTAAGCATATAATTAATTTTATAGTATTATAAGCATATTGTACCTCAAATTACTCCATTAAACAAAATCCCGAAAAGTTAATTCCGGGATGGTATTTTATTTAATACTTTTCTTATATACTCTCCTTTTCTTTCGTTATATTCCTTAAGACTTTTTTCTTTTAATTTA
>PWJI01000004.1 GCA_003560095.1 Candidatus Nealsoniibacteriota bacterium | reverse complement strand
TTTCTTGAAATCTTTTTACGGCATCTTCTGTTGCAGGTCCAAAGTAATCGGTTTCGTTTCCGGGAGATCCGTATCCGGTTTGTGCCACTCTTGTTTGAGGATCTTTGTTTAATACTTTTTGTAACTCTCTTACATCACTGTCTCTCATTCCTAGTTGAAGGTTCTTTTTAAAGGTAAAGTTTTCTGTAGTATCAAGGTCTACTTGACTCCACATATTCATAAGATTATTTGCTTCTTGTCTAAGGGAGTCTATTCTTCCTTGAAGCTCTTTGTTACCTTCAAAAGATCCAAAGACAGAAAAAGAGAAAGAGAGAGATAGACAAAAAATTACAAAATAAAGTGTAACTTTTTTAAGAGATCCTCTACTCATATTATTTATTTTATTAAAATTTATAATTTAATTTATTTTAGGGCCTTTTGAAAAATAATACACCCTCCACTCTTCCATCTTCTTTGATGAAAGAAATTTCTTCTTCAAATATGTTATTACATTTATAACCTTCAGAAGATGAGTAATTGCAAATTTTCCACCCATAAAAACTCCACCCTGCTCTTGGCAATGCTCTTAAAATAACATCCTCTCCTTTTTTGTATTCATGAATATTTTTATCGGAAATAATTTTTCCCACCCCATCTTCCCTACTGTAACTTCCCAATGCTTCTATTTTTATGTCTATAGAATCTTCTTTCATTGTTTCTTTCTTTTCAAAAAAAACAGCTATGCTTTCATGAAAGCCTTTGCCAATTTTAATCAAAAACTCTTCTTCATAAAAATTATCGCATACAAGCTCTAAATCATTATAAAAACACTCTTCCCATTTTTTAAAAACCCATCCTTCTTTAGGAACAGCCCTTAAGTTCACCTCTTCTCCGTATTCATAAATATTTCCGGATTTTGGCTCTACATCACCCTCTCCATTTATATCTATTTTTAGCTCACTTTCCTTTTCTTTAAAAACTGCTTTTAGGTGATAGTTTTTTTTCACATCAATTGAGATATCTTCTTTTCTTGAAAAAAATTCATAATTTCTTTCATCATCATTTTTATTATTTATTTTGATCCACTCCTCTAAAAACCATCCCTCTTTAGGGTTTGCACTAATATTTACACCCTCTCCTTTCTTATACCAATGCTTTCCCTTTTCTGGTAATAAATGCCCTTCCCCGTAAATATCTATTTTCACAAAAAAATCTCCGTCTTTTTCTCTTGAAATAAATTCATCAAGAACCTCTTCTTTTATGTTTTCACTAAAAATGTAAACAGCCACCCCCACTCCCGAAGCGATAAAAAAAGTCACAAAAATGCCAATTACTGTTGATATATTGCTTTTTTTATGTTCTTTTTCTGGCATAAATATTTACTTTAATTTAACTAAAATGTTGCCACAAAATAATACTTAAAGAAATAATTAAAAGAATTATAACAACTTTTGGGGAAACTAGCCATTTTTCAAAATCTGTCTTCCATTCTTTAATGGCATTAATTTCTTGAGCTAAAACAATATCTTTTTTTGAAACCCCCTTTTTTTTGGTAGAAAGTATTATTATTACTTTTTTAAAACGAATAGAAAGTTCTTTGGGATAATGCTTTGTTTGCTGGGAAAAACTTGCGATACTATTAATGAAATCAATACTTTCACGAAAATTTTTATATTTTATTTTTCTATAAATTTTTTTCCCATCGGAAGAAAGCTTCCATTTTTTAAGTTTTTTTAACTTTTCATTTAACTCTTCCTTGCTTAGTAATTCTTCTTTTTTACTCTCCTCATCTTTTTCTTTTTTTTCGGAAAAGTCACTCCTCATAAAAAAATTTAATAATATTCCTATAGAAAAGAAAATTCAAGATTACCTCATTATATAATACCTATAAATTAACTGCAATAATTATGGATTTAAAGGACCCCGGATTGTTTCCGGGGCCTTTTTTATTTTTCAATTTATTGAATCGGTTCCTCTATTTCAATAGGTGGTTGCTCTGTTTGAGGAGGTTGTTGCTGTTCAGGGTCAATCGGCATTTGCATTTGCTCTTGATTAGCACTTTCTATTTCAAGATCTTCTATGTCAATATAAATTTCAACGTCTGCTTCTTCTTTCATTTCTTCTATTTTAGCAACAATAAATTCTCCTGTCCTTTGACCCATCAAATCCCTAATAATATCACCTTCCACCTCTTCAAAGGAAGGAAAGTCTTCTTCATTTATTTCCTGATCTTGCATTTCGTACATTTCCACCATTTGTGAAAATTCCTTTTCATAAATTTCTTTGGCTTCCTCCGGAGTAACTTTTTCTATGTCTTTTTCATAAAATTCAAGAAGCTTCTCTATCTTAATCCCGGAAGATAAAATTTCATTAAGTTCTTCGCGATCACTAACTCCCTCATTTTTAAGAATACCCATTAAATCTTCCTCGTCTTCTGCTTGATAAATATCCATCACATCCTTAAATGCTTCCTCCATTTCTTCCTTGGTTGGCTCTATTCCCTCTTTTTTTGCAAGCTCCATAAGTAGTGCTTCTTGAGTCAATCTCTCTACTACCATTTCTTTTAATTCTTCATCCGATAAACTTCCGCCAAACATTTGACTCTCCATTGCGACTTGATTTGCAATAACATTGAAATAATCAATGGTAAATGTTGTTTCGTTAACCCTAAGAGCAACATCCTCTTCTTGCTTTGAGGGCATAGAAAAATCTTCTTCACTAAAAGCAATCCAAATTCCCGAAAGAACAACAAGTAAAGCAAACGCCCAAAAAATTGGTCTCTTGAATAAATTCCCCATAAAATAAATAAAATTAAAATTAACAATAAAACTTATCAACCACTGTCAATAATATCTTATTTTAATGCATACATCAATAGCAAAAAATAACACATATTTAATATTTTTACTTGATATTAATCTTCTTCAACTCTCCCGGCTTCAAGTCATTTAAAAAAATATCACCAATCCTAATTCTCTTAAGACTCACCACTGTATAGGCGAGCTCACCAAGCATTACTCTTATTTGGTGCTTTTTCCCTTCTCGAAGAATCATTTTTATGGTTTTTTTGTCTATAATTTTCGACCTAACGGGAAGTAATTTTCCAAAACATTTTGTATTCATTCCTCTTTCAAAGATATCAACCACCCCCGATCTTAAATTTTCTCTTGTTTTTACAATATATTCTTTTTCGTATTTTTCTTTTTTTGACAATATTTCTTTCGTTATACGCCCATCATTGGTTAAAATAATAAGACCCTCGGAATTTTTATCCAATCTTCCGATTGGAAAGAGACCCTTTTTCTTCCATTTTGTAACAACACTTTCCTTTTTAGAAGAATCTTGTGTCAAAAGACCCTTTGGCTTATAGTAGGCAAAATATTCACATTTTTTTCTTTCTCCTCTTACAATAACATTATCATCTTCTTTTATCATTAAACCTTTATGAGCAACTTTGTTATTCACTATAACCACTCCCCTCTCAATAAGAGCATCTGCTTCTCGACGGGAAGCTATATTTTTATCTCGTAAGTATTTATTAATTCGAATAAAACTCATTTTTATTGAATATTAAGCTCTATTGCTCTTTTGATTTGCACAACTTCTTCTGCGCTTATATTGCAAAGGCTGCTTTTTTGATAATTTTTAATAATATTTACTCCCTCAATATCTATACTCAGCCTGCTTTTAGAAGACATTATAAAGTCAGGACATTTCCTTTCTCCCTCCATTGGGCCCCCTTTAATAAAGCAAGTTCTAGCATCCATTACAACTAAGTCAGGATTAAATAATAAATTAAGTTCGGCAATTTTCTCTTGAAGATTTTTTGCATGAAAGAGCAATCTTTCCCTGGGTTTTATAAGACCCATTGAAAGTTTAAGTGCTCCGGTATATTGAGATAAAGAATGTGTCTTAAGACAAGGCAAAAATATTAATCTATCAACTTTATCAAACACTTCGGGAATAGATGCCCTTTTAAGGTATCTTCCTTTGATAATTTCTTTATTAACCCATTTTTCTTTGTCAAAATTAATTACCTTTACTCTTTTGTCGATCTTTTCAAGATCATAGACCTTCTTTTTTTGTAAAACACCCTCTGTGCTTCCAATCATAGCAATAGTAGATGATGCTCCTATAAAAACCTTGCTAATTTCTTCTTCTAAGATTTTCTCAACTATCTTTTTTAAAAATTCCATATCGGTAGATCCCGGATAATTATCAGCTGTATTAAAATTTGGCTTTAAAAGAACTTTGTCTCCTTTTTTTAAAATATTGCTTAAATTGCCGTGAGCATTCAAAGCTTCCTCTACGGTTTTTCCTAAGTTTCCGTTTGTTCTTTTTTTAAAAACTAAATTTTCCATTTTTTAGATTTAAAATCATTTTTTATTAAAATAAAGACGAAAAAGCTTTTTATTAATATTGTGTAGTTTTAAAACATAAATTAATCTCCACGGCCATATGTCCTTCTTGTAAAAAAGAGTGTATCCGTATTTTTTTTCTCTTAAGAGTTTTTTAATTACCGGAATGTATTTGGGATTAGCATATTTTAATAAAGTTTTTTTGGGAATATCAAGCCACAAAGAAATATCTCTATTATAGATTATGTCTTGCTTTTTTTTAAATACATACTCATCTACTAAGAGCTTGGCAATATTATTTCCCGACAAAGTAGTATAATAACTTCTTCCCTGTCTTAAATTCATTTCAAGAGTCTTATATGTTTTGTCACGAAAATCATACTTTAAGTCAAAATGAGCAAGACCTATATAATTGATGTCTTCCAGAAAATCTTTAAATTTTTTATATAATTTTTCATTTTGGGAGGATATTATTGCAGCATAATTTCCTATTTCCTTTGGAGCGCAGTGCTCTAGAACAACATCGCCCAAGCACATCATTTTTACTTTCCCCAAAGAGTTAGAATAAGTACTTAAAACCCATCCACTACTATCATCTCCGGGAATATATTCTTGTATAATAATATTATCCCGATAATTAGAGGAATATATTTTATCAATTATTTTAAGGAGATCTCTTCTGCTTTCTAAATAAAAAGCCTTTTTCTTTCCCGGAAAATCAACTTCGGCATATTTAATGCTGTCTGCCGGCTTAACTATTACGGGAAAAGGAAAAGTAAAAGAAAAATTTTTTTTCTCTTTATAGCTGTGTATATAAGTCTTTGGGTAAGAAATTTTATGTCTTTCACATATCTTGTAAAAATTATCTTTATTCTCCAGCTTTCTTTGCAAGTCCGCTCCAACATAAGGAACAACAAAAAACTTTTCAAGTTCTTTTTTGTGATTGGAAATTAATTGAGTGTATCCATCACTACACGAGATTAATAAAAGCTTTTCATATTTATCGCTATATTCTTTCCCAATCTCAATCATTTTTTGCAAAAAAAACTCCGGTTCATTGAACTTATCAAAAGTACTTACCTTTATAATTCTACTATAACGAGTTGGATGAAGGTGTCTTTTTCCAAAAGCCAAAGATTTTATTCCATACTCCTTATGAAATGATTTTGCAACACTATAAGCATTTTTATCCGTCCCCAATATAATAGGCTTAAAAATTTCTTTTTTCATTTTTTAAAAACTTTGTTTCTATCTTTTACACAACAATATTTTTCATTTTAACACATTTTAATGTGTTATAGTATGTTTAAAAAAGGAGCAACTTTTGTTGCTCCCTCTCACTTTTGCATTATCAAAATTTTTATTTTTTTCCTACTGGAATTATATACAAAGGATACTCACCCTCCTTTAAACTTAAAATGTTTCTTACGCTTTCATCATCAAAAGCTCCAACTACCACCATTCCAAGGTCTAAACTCTCACATTGAAGATAAGCATTTTGAGCCGCGTGACCAGCCTCCATATAAACATATCTTTCTCCTCTTTCTCCATAACGCTTCGTTGTTCTTTCGTAAATTGCAGAAAAAACAATTTTAAAAGAGGCCTCTCCAATAAATCCTTGGTTAAGCGCTGCTTTTTGTAGCTTTTTACTAAAATCTCCCTCTTCTAGTTTAATTAAACTATGATCTTCGGGGATAAATCTATAAATCCCACTCTCAAGTCCATCTACTTTTCTTATAAAAACATAAACTTCAAGCGGATAAGTTGCTCCTGCAGAAGGAGATGCTCTGTATTCTTCTTCTGTTACTCCTTGCGCTGCCCATAGAATTTGAGAAAGATCACTTAATGCAACTTCTTGATCTTTAAAATTTCTGATGCTTCTTCTGTTTTTAATGGCTTCCTCTACGGAAACATTGCTTTTTTCCTTTATCTCGGGAAGCTCTATTTTCGCCTTATTTATGTTTTCCATTTTCTTATTATTGTTACCGGAAAAAGAAAGACCGATAAAAATTATTACCAAGAAAAGAAGAAAAGATATGCCAATGTTTTTTAATATATAGCTATTTTCGCGATATTTTTTTTTGGACATATCGTTTCTAAAATATTTTTTAAATTATTCTACACTTAATCTAAAGAAATAATCAAAAGCCCCTTCTCTTCAATTTCCTTTTTGGGCCAAAAAAGTCCATCCACTCTAAATCTCGAAACACCACAAACCTTTTTCCTTATTTCGTTTCCCGTAAATTTTTGTGCTTCATTATCCCATTCTTTTAGAATTAAAAGATCCCCTTCTTCAACCTCAAAATCATTAAGCCTTAATTCAAATTTTTTTTACCTAAATTTATTTCTTTGAAGTATTTAGGTAAAATTTTTTTCTCTATTTTTCTCATTTTTTTATCTTATCATACGAAAAATTATAAGCAAAAATTCTATAGTGGTCTTGACTATAAATTTTTGCTAAAATCAAATAATGACTATTGAAGGAATAAGTCTTTTGTCTTTAAGTGTTTTTTCTGTAATATTTATTTCTATTTTAAGTTTCCATAGAAGATTTAGAGACTTTCCATGTTTAAAATTTCATCACCTGACAGAAAAGCCAAAAAAACGTATTGGTTTTTTTGATTTTGCAAAAGGGTTGGCAATAATGGCGGTTATATTAATTCACGCAATTCTAATAATAGAAAACTTTTTTCCTCATCAATCAATGAGATACGGAAAAATAATCAACAATGCGCTAAGATTTGCTATCCCTGTTTTTTTTATAAGCTCAGGAGCATTACTTTTTTTAAAAAACATCGAAAAACAAACATTGAAAAATTTTTATTTCTCGAAAATAAAGCGAGTTTTCATACCCTACGCACTTTTTTCATTCTGCCTAACTTATATTTTTTCTGAGGGCTTTGAAAGTAAGCTACAATATTTTTCTGTGGCCGTAAAAGATTTACTTACCGGAGGATCTCTTATTCCTTATTGGTTTATTCCTGTTCTTTTTCAGCTCTACATAATATACCCTTTTATTTGGCATCTTTTTTCCCATAAAAAGAAAAATTTCTCGTTCTTTGTTATCTTCTCTTTCTTTTTTTCTTTAACAAGCTATTATATTCTTTCTTTTAATTACTTAAATTTAAATCAATATCTTGGAGGTTTTCCTCTTTTTGCTCCTTATCTTTTTTTCTTTGTTTTGGGAATATTTTTAAAACCTTTCTTTTTTGAAAAAAAAGAAAAAATAAAATATTTTTTAAAAAAAATTAACTTTTTTACTTTCTTTTCCCTGACTTTTTTAATTTATTTTGGATTGCCCTTTTTCTTCTCTCTGGATAATTATTACAATGTTCGCCTAATATACGGTCCTACAGCAATGATTTTCATCTTATTTATTTATTCTTTCACAAAAACAAATAAAGCAAAGATTTTTTTGGAAAAAATAGGAAAAGAAAGCCTCTATCTCTACCTTTTGCATTTTATAATTTTTTATCCAATAATCCATTTTATATCTTTAATGGGTCTTGGCAGTATAAACTTTTCGCTTCTTTTCTTTATAATTGCTTTTCTTTGTTTTTTCTTAAGTTATTTTATTATAATAATGTTTCGAAAATTAATTTCTCTTTTTTCTTCATTTTAAAATAGATTTGTTGCTAAAAATTAATTCATTTTAATTTTTCGGAAAGATTCTCCGTAAGAAATTTTTTCGGTTCCCTCTTTCTTGGCACGTTCTCTTATTTTTTCTGCAAACTTTTTTGTATCTTTTATTTGGCTTTTGTGTTCAAGTAAAGATTTTATTTTAACATCAATAGTATCAGAGATATCTATAGTAAATTCGCTTTTTTTGGTTGAAAAAAACCATAACTCATTTACGTTATGCACATTAAGTCCCTCCTTTAAAAGTTCGGGGAAAAAATTACTACTTCCCGCCGCAGGATAAACAGCATCAAAAACCGCAACCGCCGAAATTCGATGATCTCTATGAAAACGATAAAAACCTTCGAAAGAAAAATTGCCGGGGTCAAAAGAAACAACTATATCAGGTTTAATTTCTCTTATAATTCGTACTAACTTTTTTCTAAGATTATAATCATTTTCTATTTCTCCATCTTTTTCTCTTAAAAAGTAAACATCTCTTACTCCCGTTATTTTGGCTGAGTTTTTTTGCTCTTCTTCTCTTTTTTTGGCCAATAATTTTCCCTTTTTCTGCTTTAAAACATCTTCTCCTTTTGATCCATCAGTAACTACTCCCAAAAACACTTCTCCTCCTTCTTTTGCAATTTTTGCCGCCGTTCCTGCAAAAGCAAAGTCTGCATCATCGGGGTGAGCACCAATAACAAGAAATCTTTTTTTCATATTTTTAAATATTTTAAAATTAACAATATTGTCTCTTTCTCTTTTTTTAACATAAACATAATGCCTCTCTCTTATATGTTTGTTGCAAGAAAAGGCCGTCTTTATGAAAGACGGCTTTAAAAATTTTTCTTAATTAACTTCTTTCCAGTACCACGTAAAAAGAGCATTATAGTCCTTTCTTTTTCTTGCTTGATTGAAAAGAATACGTCTGGCCCTCTTTCTCTCTCCTACCATTACCAATGCGCTTATGCTGCTTGTGGCTTGATCGGAACTTAGCTTTAGAAAGTTCTTTTCTATTTTGTCAGATAAATAATTTGTCATCCACCAATTTCCAATCTTTTTTGAGCACAAAAGAGCATCGCTATAGTTTTCCTGACTCATAAAATATTGTATTAACCTTTGGTAATAAAGCAGGCGCCTTGCTGTAAGAAACAAAAAAAGAACAACGACAAACGAAAGAACAAGAGTATTCATTTAAATCCCTCCCTCTTTTTTTTACTTATTATAATTTATTTTTTCATTCCTGAAAAGCTTTCTACCACCTTAAAACATATTCATGATTAGAATCTTCTTTAAAGGCACATTTTGTTTCTTCAATTTCTATTTTTTCACTCTTGGTGCAAAATTTAAAAACAGATACAAAATAACCTTCAAAAAATTTACACATAACAGGATGTATCTTGTAATCTTCAACCACTACATTGATTTTCCTGTCTTCTTCGTTTAGTTCTGCTCTAAGTTTTCCAAAATCATAGTGCTTCTTCCAAATCATGGGAGCAACTTTTATTAAATTTTTTATTGAAAAAAGATATTGCGCAGATAGTTTCACAATAAAAGATTGGCGTGGGGCAAATTTTCCCATATCAAAAATATCTTCATCTCCCCAATTAAAAACTTTTTTTGCGGTCAAGATAAATAATGCATCAAGGGCTTCAGGATACCAGTGCTGATATTTTAATTTTTCAACCTCAAGAGAATATCCCGTTTCTTCCATTTTTTTCAAAACTTTCTTTAGACCATCCTCCCCTTTTCTTGAGCGAACATACTCAACTTGAGTACGGAGAGCCTCTCCTTTTACATTTCCATTTTTTTTCATTAGTTGCTGTGCTTCTTCTTTTAGTAAGTCATCCATAAATAAAGTTTTAAATTATTTCTTAATTACTCTCTATTATTTACAACCTCTTCTTTATTTTTACATTTTAAGAATTCGGGGCAGTAAATTCATTACTGCCCCTTTTGAGAAATCACCACTTGAGCAAGCCAAAATAAAGAATTTTTTTTAAAATTTTTTCAATTATTTTTTTCAAAGAAAACCCTCCTTTCTTCTTCAATATTAAGGCTGATATATTATATTTTCAACCCTCCAGCCATCTTCTTGTTTCTCTACAAAAAAGATATGATTTTCATGAATAATATAATCTCCTGAATCCTCGTCACAACAAATAGTAACACTAAGCAAGTCCCCATCGTCCATTAAAAATTCAACTAAAAAGGTTTCTCTATCTTCAATTTTTTCTTTTTCTTCTACTTTTATTTCTTTTATCGAAAAAACTTTATCTTCATCTTCTTTTCTTGTAGTAGAGAAAGAATTAACAGCTACCTGAATCTCTTCTTTGTTGTCTTTGCTGTAAAAATCGTTTGCTCTTTTATAATTTTTCTCAATAAAAGCATAGTGAAGAAATTTTTCTAATGTCTCTTTGGCCGTTTTTGGCTCCTCTTCCTTTTCTATTTCTTCCTCCACCTTCTCTTCTTTCAAAGAGAACTTATCTTCAATTCTAACAACCTCTCTAAAAGAAAAAAAGAAAGAACTTAAGGTTATAATAAAAAAACCCAAAATTATTAATATACCC
This sequence comes from Candidatus Nealsoniibacteriota bacterium, assembly GCA_003560095.1. GTDB lineage: Bacteria > Patescibacteriota > Minisyncoccia > Minisyncoccales > PWPS01 > PWHW01. The sequence goes on along the minus strand of PWJI01000004.1, from coordinate 10,192 downwards.
ACTAGTGTTGGTATTTTTTTAGACATATTATTTATATATTAATTTTAATTCTCTTCTTTGCGATGCATTAAAAGATCACTTTTTTGTTTGCATTTTGTATCACTCCCCTCCTTTATCCATTTATCTTTTTCTTCTGGAGATAAATCGCCTACAAGTCTTAAGCTCGATTGCATATAATAAACTTTTTCTTTTATGTCGCTGTCATCCCAGCCCTTAGCATACCAACTATCTTCTTTTGAGGGCTCGTTTTGAATATAAATGAAATAATCTTCATTTTCCGTAACATAGCTCTTGAAAAAAAATTCTTCATTATTGTTTTTTTCTCTAATTGCCTGACAAAAATCCTTCATATTCTCTTCTTTGCAATATTTTGCCGGGCAAATATGAAGAACAAACATCTCGAAAATTCTATCCGGATTAACATACATTCCCGGTGGATTTATCGGCATTGTTTCAAATGCTATAGCAAAACATTTTTGCTCTTTGTTTTTAAAATAAGCTCTTGTCGGTGTCTTTGCAATAACACAACCTATTTCTTCAAAAAAAGGAGCAACTCTAAACTCAAAACCAATTTCTTTATTTTTATATGTAGACCAATCCTTAGTTACTTCTTTTTCGCTTTCTTTTATAACATTAATTAATTCCACTTGTGCTTGAACAGGATAGCTTTCTAATACATGGCCCTCCACCCAAATCTCAACTTTTTTAAATACTCTCAAAGAATCAAAAGATATCTCCTCTCCTTCAACTCCTCTTATTTCTGTTTTTTCCGTTATATCAAACCACCCTGCATTTCCACCAAAGACACTTACATCTCCCCGATATTCTTCTTTTGCTTTTTTAGCAACCAAAATAGAGGAATCCTTGATATCATGTATCATTCCCGTTATATATGGAGAATCTTTTTCTTTTGTGTAGTCTTTGAAAATCAAAAAATCGTCTATATCTTCTGAAAAAAAACGAATAACACTCAGGCTTAAAATCAAAAAGCTTAAAACTAAAATAATTCCCGGTATTGTAGATATCTTTTTCTTGGCCATAATTTCTTTTTTTTATTATAACACAAAAAAAAGAAAAAATGTCAACAAAGACCCTCAAGCATTAATTTTCTTTTTTTGGTGGTAAAGGAAAGAAGGGACTTACTCTTTTTTTGTATTTTTTAAAATCAGGATGTTTGGACATTTTTTTCTCAAGCATTGGTATTCCGGAAACTTTTAAGATTAAAACTGTAATCGTTAAAGGTCCTATAATTGTAAAAAAAGAGTTTGGAGCGGATAATGCAATTAACCACAATCCCCACCATAAAATTACCTCTCCAAAATAATTTGGATGTCTAGTATATTTCCAAAGACCCTCCTGCATAAGCTCCCCTTTGTTTTTTGAATCTTTAATGAAATTATTCAGTTGAGCATCACCAACAACCTCAAAGAAAAACCCCGTAATCCAAATAAAAACTCCAATAAAATGCAACAAATTAAGATTATCTCCCCCATATTTATTAATAATCAAAACAGGAGAAATAATTGCAAAAAGCATTATCCCTTGAAATATATAAACCTGAAAGTAAGATCTTAAATAAAACCACCTTCCCCACTCCTCTCTCCATTTTTTATACCTATAATCTTCTGCTTTATTTTTGTTTCGCATCCAAATGTGAGATGCTAATCGAATTCCCCAGATAGTTACAAGTAAATTTACCAATAATGCTCTTGACCCTCCTTCTCCGACAATAAAAAAAGAAGACCATGCAAGAAAGACAAATCCAATTCCCCACGCAATATCAGCAACATCATTTCTTTTCTTAATTAAAGAAACAATAAACCAAAAAGTCATATAAAAAAACAAAACTCCCAGTAGCGTCAAATAATAAGTCATAAAATAAAATTTACTGAAATAAGATAGGTTATAAGCGAAACCATTGCTCCCAGCAAAGAGCCCCACAAAATATCAATAATTGTCACATTAATTGACCAATTCTTTAAAGTTGCCAAATTTGTAAGATCATATGTAGCATAAGATATCATTCCAAAAAAAGCACCATATAAAAATGCATCAATCCAAGAACTACTTTCAATTGCCGGAATAACAACAAAAAAGAGAAGAGCAAAAACAAAAAGAAAATAAAACAATAAAGCAGCCACCCAATTTACTTTCTTTCTCATTAATTCTCCCAAGTTTTTTTTATAAAATTTTTTGGCTAAAAAACCAAGCCAAATCATGTCAATTATCAAAAAAACGAAAAAAGCAACTAGATAAATTTTCCAAAACATAATAGTGTTTATATTATAAATCTACTTACACTATACCCTTTTTATAAAAATAAAAAAGAGTCACTTTTATGTCTTACAAGTGACCCTTAAGATATAGAGAGAAAACTACTTTATGTGCTATGTCGCTAAGATTATATTTTTCCGGAAAATTTGTCCATTCCGCTTTGGTTATTTCAGCACTAGGGAAAACTATTCCTTTAATTTTTTTTGATAAATAAACCTCTGAAAAAATTGGAATTCTCTTGTTCGGACTTTTCCCGGAAAAGGAGCCGTAATAGCTTAAGTTAAGCAATGTAATCCCTGGCAACTCCTCCTTTATTTCTCGAAAAAGACAATCAATATCTCTTTCTCCTTCTTCGGGCTTTCCTCCGGGAAGTATCCAAGTTTCTTTCTTTTTTACTAAAAGAATCTTCTTATCTCTAATTACCGCTACGCTCACAACTTTTCTCATCTAGTACGCCTCCTTTTTTAAATGATCTATAAAAAATAATGTTCATATTATAGCATATAAAAAACCTCTGACAAGCAAAATCATTTTTCATGATTACTTCCTATTTCTCCTTTTTTATTAAATCTTTTTTCATATTTTTCCAATGCCCTATCGAGAGCTTCCTTAAGACTGATATCATAAAAGTTAGATAAAACTATAAGAGAATAAAAAGCATCTCCTATTTCATTTTTTAACTCCTCCCTATATTTTGGTTTTTCTTTTCCGTAATTAGAAGATTCTAATATTTCTTTGGCAATTTCTCCAACCTCGGAAACCAGATCAAGAGCTGCAAATTCTAAGCTATTTTCCAAATTATAATCTGCATTAAATTTTTTTACTTTTTCTTGTATTTTTTCCATATCTAAATAATTATATTTATATTTTTAAAAATCTATTGTCCAAAAACAAGGGCTCTTTATTTTAAAAACCTTTCCCTTGTTTCTTTCCCTTTCTCGACATGAATCCACAAATATCTGAAAATAAATTTTGGAGTTTCTTATTGTTATTGATTTTTAGATTTTTTCTAAAAATCAATCTTATTTACATTTTCCCAGTTTTCTTGATCGATGGCAATTATGCTCGCACTACTTATTACATAAAGATAATTATTTATGTATAGCGCTCTCTTTACTTCTCTTTCTCTTATTGCTCTCTCAAGATTTATTTCATCATTTTTATAAGAGAAAATGTAACCACCTCCTCCGGCAGGAAGAAAAAACATCTTATTTTCTCTGTCAATTAAAAAGGCATGATGATTGCTTACAGCCTCTGACCATCTTTCACTTAATATATAATTATCAATTTCTTGAGGATTTTTAGGGTCTGAAACATCAAAAAGAGATGCTTTAACATTCCAATCTTCCATTCCTATTCCCAAAACCCTGTCTTCATTTATTAAGTGCAAATAAGAAGAGTATCCGGGAATCTTTAATTCTCCTTTCATTTTCGGATAATTGGGATTTGAAAGATCAAGGACATAAAAAGGATCAATTTCTCTGAATGTAACCACATAACCCCTATCCTTCATAAACCTAACCGCATAAATTCTCTCATCAACACCCAAATCCTTTACCGAACTTTTTTTCTTTAGAGATTCATCTAATATATAAACATCGTTTGTGCTTTCAATTCTTCTTCCAGTCATCCTAATACTTGGACGAAATCTTTCTCCTATGGTAGTTGCTACTCTTAAATTTCCTTTATACTCGTCCATTGCAAATTGGTTCACTAGGTTTCCCGGAACATTTCCTGCCGCTTTTACGTTCATATCTTTGAGTCCTATTTTCACAATTCCGGTAGACTCCATTTCTCGTCTATTTTTTTCATAATAGTCCCCTATTTTGTTTGTAATTTCACTTTCCAGTTTCATAAGTTCATCGTCGGAAAGAGATGCAAAGTAATCTTCAAGAATTACCTCCATCTCAACTTCTTTGGCACGCAAGCTAATGTCGTATTCAGTCAATTTCTCCAATCTCTCTATTGTTTCCCTAGAAAGCAATCCTTCCTCTCTGTAAAATCCTGTCATAAAGTCAATCATTTGAGCTTGCTGAAAATAAGACAAGTAAAGATTTTCCGGAGACATATAAATTACAGAATTATCTCTTGAGCCAATAAAAGAAACCTTATCTCTCTTTTCTCCGCTTTTTATATTTACAGAAGCCACGGTGTAAGTTGTATCAACAGGAACAACAACTCCCGGATAATAAATTTCTGTACAAGAAACACTTAAAACTTCATCATTTAAGGAAAAAATTTCGGTTTCGCAAGGCTGATTACGATAAACTCCTGTATAAAAAACCATATAAATATTTTCTCCCATTAATCTGGCATCAGCTAAGTTAGTTTTTTCGTCTAAATTGATTTCCCACAACTCTTCCGGATTCTCAATATCTCTAACGCTATATCCGGTTATTTTTTTATCTTGAAAAATAGCCAAAGTATCGCCACCTAAAAGCAAACTTCCCCCTTTTTCTATTTCAGAAATAATTTCCATTTCTTCCGGAGGTAATACGCTAGCTATTTTTGTTTCACTAACCTCACGAGGATAATTTCCCCTAAAAAAAATATGATTAAAGGATGTATAAATATTCTCTCCGTCCGTTTTTACAATATCGGGCTCATCTATTCCCTCTACTTGAACATTTGTCTCTGAATATCTTTCCGGTGAAGTATCTTTCACCGACTCAGCAATATCATAATCTAAAGATAAAGATTCTGCCTCTTCTATTAAAACATCATCTGTAAACTCAATTATTTGCGTATCGCGAAATAATTCGGGCGAAAGATTATAACTATCTTTAAGCTCTCCTGCTTTTGCAATATAAAGATTGAATTCCTCTTCTGATGCAAATCTTTTAATACTCCCACGATCAATCAAAGAAACCTCTCCATAGTAAACCAAATGATCACTTTTTTTCTCAAGCTCCTGAAGAACCATAAAAACAACAAAAATAAAAAATCCGAGAAAAATAATAACCGGAATCAAAAAAAGCTTTATATTAAATTCTTTTTTTATAATATTATAGAGCATTTTGTTTTTATTATATTAATACTTTAGTAAACTTAAAATTCTTTCTATCGTTTCATCATAAAAAAGATTTTTAAATCTCTTTACTGCAAGATATCTTCTTTTCTTTCATCTTGCTTTTCGGTCTGACTATTTCCCTGATATTCTCCTTGTAGTTGTTGAAAAACACCCTCTCTTTGCAAAAAAATAATAAAAACAGCAAAAGCGGCAAAGAAGAAAATAATTAATGTTCCTATGGTTGTTGATATTTCTTTCTTTACACCCTCCATCTTCTACTAAAAACTAAAACTCCTCACACTTTAATTCATAATATCCTTTTGGGTGATCGCAAGAAGGGCAAACTTCCGGAGGCTCTGTTCCAAAAAATTGATAACCGCATTCTCTGCAAACCCACCAAACCTCCTTATCTTTTTTAAACAAGGTTTCTCTTTCAAGGGCATCCAAAATTTTTATATATCTTTCTTCGTGGTGCTCTTCAGCTTTAGCAATACTTTCAAGTCTTTTTGCAATTTCAGGATACCCGTCTTCTCGTGCCATCTGAGCAAACTGTGGATACATTTTTGTATATTCGTATTTCTCTCCGTTTATCGCCTCTTTGAGATTTTCAGCAGTACTTTTAAAAACAAAAGAAGAATCGGCCCCAACAGTGATCTGCTCCTGATTTTCATCTTTTATTTCATTTATCATTCTAAGAAGCCATTTAGCATGTTGCTTTTCTTGCTCGGCAGTTACTAAAAAAACTTCCGCTATTTTCTCATAACCTTCTTTTTTAGCAACTTTGGAGTAAAAATCATAACGATTTCTCGCTTGACTTTCCCCAATAAATGCTTTTGTTAAGTTTTCAATAGTTCTACTCATATTTTTTATTTTATTAAATTTATAATTTATTTAAGGATAATAGTTAAACGAAAAAAAATCAAATGATTTTATTTAATAGAACAAAAAACAAACCTCCACTGCCCTTCTCCTTCAATAACATTAAGCAAAGATTCTCCTTTATTGCCAATTATTGAACCACACTCTTCATCTTTGGAAAAAACAAAATAAATTTCCTCTCTTTTAATTTTGTAAATTTCTTTCACCCTCTCAAACTCTCCTTTTGTTTTTTCAATCAGTAAATATAAATTACCCTTCTCGTCTTCTTTTAAAAAATCTGCACTCAATATGTCGCTCATCTCTATTTCAATTTCCTGTATTTTTTTTCTTGAGTGATTAATTATTTCTATACTTAACTTTCTCCACCTCTTAACATCAATATTATAATAATCTCCCGTCTTTCTCCCTATGATTCCATCTTTTTTGGAAAAATCAGCTTCTCTTATTGTCCCATTCTCTATTGCACCTATAAGATAACTTGCGCTCTTTGAGAGTTGATATATTTTATTGTCCACAATAACCATACCCAAAAGTTCTTCTGCCACTCTTTCAACACCTTCATCGATTTTAATTTCTCCCTTAAAATCTCCCTCCTTGTTGTGTTTTTGAATCACCCCACCCCCCATAAAAAGACTACTTAAATAGAAATTTCCATCACCGTCAATAGCAATACGTTTCTCCGTTCCATCTTGCTGGAAATTAGTGGCAAAAGAAGAAATTAGATCACCCTGATCATTAAAAGAAAGCACTTTTCCGGAAAAAGAAAATATATGAATATTTCCCTCTTTATCTTTTTGCACATCATATCTTAGATTACTCCATGAGTCCGCAATTATTTTTTCCTCTTCGCTATAATCATAAACAAAAAAATAATCTTCAGTATACCGAAAATCATTTTCTTTTTGATGAGAATCTACTTTCTCTCTTTCATATTTCTCCTTAATATTTTCATCTTTTAAAGTTTCCTTCTTTTCATTTAATAGGGAAACATTCTCTTCCTTGCCTATATCATAAAAAGAAAGAACAAAAAATCCACATAATAATAAGAAAATAAGGAAAAATAGTATTTTTTTTTCCATATTAGAGCATTTTAATTTTTACTCTTTTTCCGCAAAAGAAAAGGTTGAAAGAATATCGTCAAAAACATCACCCTCACCCACGAAAGAATACAGCTTTTCATCTTTTCTTACTATCGTTTTCGGGATATATTCATCTTCTCCTGTTTGATCTATGATATGAAAAAAATTCCCTTCATATCCAGAAACCTTTGTAGCGCTTTCTGTTCCACTTATTTTTCTTTCTTCAATGTAATCTTCCATTTTTTTAGCTTCATATATATTCATCCTAAATTCTTTGTTTTCTCCTACTGAAAGACTAAACATATCTTCTTTATCAGCTATAATTTCTAGTGAAAGATTTTCAGGGTACTTAAAATGAAAACCCCTTTCTTCGTTATTATAATAAGTCATTTCTTTTACTTCTCTTTTATAGTAAGGGTCAATTTCTTTTATGAATTCTGAGAATTTTCTATTTCTTTCAGAAATTGCGATACCTTGAACAACTAAGTCCTGAAATATTATAACAATAATTGCCGCCGTTAATGCAAAAGACAAAACAATTATTATACCTGTAATTGATGATATTTCTTTTTTAAACATTTATTTGTTTTTTTAATAATATTTTAATATTAAATTATATTCTTAATTTCTTTAAAAGCAATTTTAGACCACTCTTCTATTTCATTATTTTTACTTTTTTCAAAGAAATCAATTTCCTCAATTTTTGCCATTTTACTTATCTTTATTTCCGAACTTTGAGGAAAGACATATCCTGAAAAATCAATTAAATACAAAATACAAAAATGAACTCTTCCGACCTCATTTGAATCATCATTTATATAACCAATTAATTTAATTTCTTTTATTTCTCCATCTATTTTAACCTCTTCTTCAAGCTCCCTTATAGTGCTTGCCTTTATTGAATTTTTTTGGTAATCACTTTTATCTATATGTCCGCCAAGACCCAAAGACCATTTTTCGCAAAGTTCTCTTTTGTCATAATCCTCCTTTCTTTTTGCTCTTTGATAAATAAAAAACCTTTTTGCTCTTTTGTTTGTAAGAATAATATATCCAATTGGTTGCTTATAAGAAGCATCTTTTTCAGCTAATCCTCTTTTAATATATTTAAAATTTTTTAGTATTCTTTTCTCAAAATCAATTTTTCTTGCATCCATGAATCCTTGAAAATAATTCTCCTTGAAGAGATTTTCCTTTTTTATAACCATTATTAGTTGATTTTCTTTATTCATCTTCTAAATTATTTTCACCTTCTATTTTAAATTCTTTTTCAATTCTCTTAATATTTTCGTGAAAAATTTTATTTTCGGTTGTATAAATACTTCCGGGAAGAGTTGAGATTTCCATTTGTATGCACGGATCTTCTTTGTAAGAAAAAACTACTTTATAATCTCCTTTTGATGCTAAAGCGGATCTATAGCAAAGAGTTCCCATCACCCTATCTCTTAAAACATGCTCTTTATTCCAATTAAAAACAACTTCTTCGCTTATTTCCTCACACTCAGGAGGATGCATGAGGGGGAGACAACCTTCGTAATAATCATCTAATTGATTACATCTTGGCTGTGCGCACTTATCTGTTGCTACTATTCTTTTCCAATTACCATCTTCTTTTTTCTTATAAACCTCCCAGGGACCGGTAAGATAAGGTGGTGATGAAAACTTTTCTTGAGGAATATATATTTGATCAGAAGAAATCGCTTTAAATATTATTTCGTCTTCTTTTTTATTAATAATAATTTCAACTTCTATGGGTTCTTTTTCCTCCTTTGGTTTTTTAATAATAACTTCTTCTCTCTTTTCTTCTCTTTCTATATCTTCTTTTTTTATTAATGATATTTCTTTAGCGCTTCCCCTTGCCGGATAACTTGCTGCATAAATATTTTCCGCCCAAACCTCGACTTTATCTTTCATGCTTAAATCACTGAGTAATATTTCTTCTCCGTTGCTTTTAGTAAATTTTGTTCCTTCCTTTATCGCCACCCATATAGCATTTCCTTTTAAATTATTCACATTTCCATCAAATTCTCCTTCGCTCCCTTCGGCAATCAAAATACTATCCCTTGAAGCAGAATAAATTCTGCCAATTAAATAAGATTCTTCTAAAACAAAAGAATTGGCATCTCTTGCCTCCTCGTGAAAATATATAAGCATCGATCCAAAAAACAGAAAGAAAGAAATTAAAATAATTGCTCTGTGCATTTTTGTTGTTTTTTTTTATTTACAAAATCTCTCTTGGCTGAAAAAGAACACCAAAAAAAGATAAAAAAGCAAGAAAGCTCATCCCGGCAAAAAGAAAAGTAAATCCAAAGCTTGCTACAATAATACCTCCCAAAAGAGTAGCTAGTGCTGTAGTCCCATTAACAATAAGTTTCCAGCTAGAATACTCTTTTACTTGCATTCCTTCATCAAGGTGCTGTGCAAATATAGTGTCAAAAGCGGGACTTCCAAACGCCTCTCCTATGCCAAGTAAAATTTGAATAAGAATTAAGTGATAAATATTTCCAGCAAAAATAAAAAGAATCCAAGAAATCCCTCTAATTAAAAATCCGCCCATTAAAAGATATTCTTTTTCTTTAATTTTATCTCCTTTTCTAGAAACAATAAAGGTAAATAGTGTTGCCGATGATAGAAAAACAGCCCAGGTAGTACTAATAGCCAAAACACTACTATCAATAGATTCGACATATACCGCATAAAGAGGCCCTAAAAGATTAGATGCAAAAACAAATAAACCGTTAAATAAAAAAAGTACTTTAAGAGATTTGTTAATCATTTCTTTTTTTAAAGAGTATAACAAAAAAGATATTTTTGGTAAACAAATTTTACATTTTTGTTAGCCCAACGTGATAATGTCCGCCTTAAGCAAAGTAGAAATGTCCGCCTAAAAAAAGTAGAATAGCGATTAAAGGTCACAAGTATTAACCAACGCTATTCTACTATGGAACATTTT
>PWJI01000029.1 GCA_003560095.1 Candidatus Nealsoniibacteriota bacterium | reverse complement strand
AAAGTTTTCGTAAGCGACAAACAAGGGCTTAAAAAGAATCCCGGCAAGGACGGCCGAAGAGATTACCTGATAGCTTTGTGAGATATTGAAAGTAGAAGATAGGACGCTTACTGCATATCCGAAAAAACCTATTGTTAAAAAGGTAAGAAGATATGTTACCACTTTTCCCGTGGCAACGGTGGTGTCCATGAAACGATGTTTTAAAATTGCGTAAGCTAATATAATGGAGAAAACCAATCCTGAAAGATAAGAAAAAGGGTATATACTAATTCCATAAGCAGGAAGATATGCTGTTGGCCCGATTGTAAAGAGAATTAAAAAAGCAGCAAAAAAATACTTTGCTTGATATTTTAGAAATGGCGAACTAAGTTCTTTGTAATAACGGTAGACGTCAAAAAACCAAATAACAACGTAAGAGGTGAAATAAAGTAAAAAAATATGATGAAAAAATGCCGCCTTCGTGTGCACTCCCCACTCATAGACAAAAAGGTCATAGACAAAATAATCTGTTCTACTGAGAAAGAAAAATATGATAGATAGCGCATAGGCGATGTAAAGTAATTTATTTGGTCTTCTCTCAGTAAGAGCGAGGCAGAAATGGTACATAAAAGCAGGAATGAAAACTACCGATCCGTAAATAAATCTATCCCAAAAAATGGCCATATCATAATTATCGACATTTAGAAACATCATAAATGTACCAAAAAGCCACAACGAGATAGAGAGCGCATGCAAAGAAAAAGTAAAATTCAAAGGCTTTTTAGGATTTTTTATAAAAACAAATAATCCTAAAAAAAATACACATAAAGCGCTTATGAGAGGATAAATAGCTGGTAGAGTTAGTTGATCCATTGTATTTGTTTAATACTATATTATACGTTAACTGTTGTTTTTGCAAGAAAAAAAGGCTAGAGCTTTATTACCCCAGCCTTTTTAAACGGATCAAATCGGCGGCAGAAAGAATCCTGCCTCTTTCGCTTGTTTCCATATGCTTTCCATCTCACCAATATCAACTACATCTACTTCATGATGTTTCCATCCCTTGTATGCGTGTAGCAGGGTTGCAGCATGACAGGCATAAGTTATACCGGGAGAAAGCCTCATCGTAAAAGATAAATTAGTTTTTTGCGGATCATAAGCGAGTAATCCACCTTCGAAGCTAATAATATCTTCACGATTTTTAAGATGTTTGCGTTTTAGCGGATTTGGTACGGCAAAGTTAATAACAACTGCTCCTTTGGGTATATGTTGTAGAAGATTTTTCCCTGCAGGAACTGCTTTTCCCGTTATCCAAAGAGAACAGTCTTTTCCTTGTTCAAGAGAGTTGGTGTGAACAAGATTTTTAGAAAAAGAGTCTGCCTCAACCGCTATCATTTTAAAGCGATCGTAGTCTTTGGTAAACATCTTTACCGTTATTCCCCCTCTGGCTAAAGAAAGAGCAACAGCCCTACCTATTTTTGAGGTAGATCCTGTCAGAAAAACTGGCGACTTGATGTTGTATTTTTTTCTCAAGGCTATTATTTGTTGAAAAACAACAGCTGCTGTCAACGTATCTCCGTGTATGATGGGCACTCTTAGTCTTTCTCCGAGTTCCTCAACAACAAATTTGCCTCCCTGAGTTACTCTTTCGTCTTTTGTAAGAGCTCCCAGTCCTACAACATCGGTATTTCCCTGAACCTTACATATCGTATCAAGAATTCTTTGTTGTATTCTCGGACGATAGGCGGGCAAAAAGAAGTGCAGTCCAAAATTTCTAATGAGGACTGTTTTTCCCAAAACTTTTCCTCCATTCATTTTGAAGGAAAAGTCATCAACAACATCAAATGACTTTTTTCCAGCAAGCCAAAACAATGATACTACCCAGCAAATAGGGTACAAGGGGAAAAATAACCAAGCCTTTTCGGGGTTTTTTCTTAAATATTTAGAAAACCACAAAAGGAGATTCCATCCCTCAACCCAGTGGGCCAAGAAAACCATTTTTTTCGTTTCTTTTTCCATTAATAAGCCCTCCTCCTATTAGTTTTAGCCGATTTAATCCATTGTTAATATCTTTATAAAGATATTAATTTTGAAAGAACAAGTCTCTTTTTATGCTTTATTTTATAACACATTTTTAAGAATTTTACAATATTTATCACATTGCAACTTAATAAAACTCCCCATGTTCACCCCCGGGGGTGAACATGGGGGGGGCTGTATAATTTTTGCTGTAATTTTTGCTCTTGACATAAATTTCTCAATAAGTAAAAATAGTATTAGCACTCTAAAGGCTTAATTGCCAATAAAAGAGTTTAGCGCAAAGCTTTCAAAAAGGTCGTTGCTCTATTTTAAACTTCTTAATACGGAGTTTTTATTTCGCATTATTAAAAAAGTAATTATTAAAAAGTCCGCTCGAAATTGATTTTCATATAAGAGCGAGAACTTAATAAAAGTGAAAATTAAACCACTTGCAGACAATGTTTTAATCGAACCGGAAAAGGAAGAGGAAAAAACAAAAGGAGGAATTCTTCTTCCCGATACCGCGGAAAAAGGAAGGCCTGAAAAAGGCAAGGTAGTTGCCGTAGGCCCCGGGAAAACCAGTTCTCAAGGAAAAGTAACTCCTTTGCAAGTTAAAAAAGGAGATACCGTTCTTTTTACCAAGTATGGTCCTACGGAAATAAAGTCGGTCGACGAAAAAAAAGATTATTTAATTGCCAAAGAAGAAGATATTCTTGCTATCATAGAATAGCTTTGGCAGAAAATAATTTAGATTAATTATAAATAAAAAGCTAAAACGTTATGCCTAAAAACATCTATTATCAAGAAGAAGCCAGAAAAAAGATGATGGCGGGAGTTGATAAGCTTGCTGATGCAGTTAAGTACACCATTGGTCCTAAAGGAAGAAATGTTGTTCTCGAGCAAAGCTACGGATCTCCCACTATCACAAACGACGGAGTTACGATTACCGAGGAAATAGAATTAAAAGACAAAATAGAAAACATTGGAGCATCTACCGTAAAAGAAGTGGCATCCAAAGCCAACGATGCCGCCGGAGACGGAACAACTACCGCGACTCTTCTTGCTAGGTCAATTATCGGAGAAGGACTAAAAAACGTTACTGCCGGTGCCGATCCTCTTTCTCTTAAAAGAGGAATAACCAAAGGAAAAGAAGAAGTTGTTGAGGCTCTAAAGAAAGAAGCAAAACAAATTTCCAAAAAAGAAGAAATTGCACAAGTTGCTACTATTTCTGCCGAAGACGAAGAGCTTGGAAATTTAATTGCCGAAGTAATAGAAGAAGCAGGAAAAGACGGAGTAGTGACTGTAGAAGAATCCAGAACTTTTGGTTTGGAAAAAGAAGTGGTAAAAGGACTCCAGCTTGATAGCGGTTATGTTTCTCCTTATATGATAACCGACTCTGAAAGAATGGAGGCAATTTATGATGATGCCCACATTCTTATTACCGACAAGAAAATATCTTCGGTAAACGAAATTGTTCCTATCTTGGAAAAACTCTCTCAAGGAGGACAAAAAAATCTTGTTATCATTGCCGAAGAAATTGAAGGAGAAGCGCTTGCAACTCTTGTTTTAAACAAACTAAGAGGAGCGTTTAACACTTTGGCAATTAAAGCACCCGGCTTTGGAGACAAGAAAAAAGAAAATCTCAAAGATATTGCCGCAGTTTGCGGAGGGCAAGTAATTTCTGAAGAAGTTGGATTAAAGCTTGAGAATACGGAAATTGCTATGCTGGGAGTAGCACGCAAAATAACAGCTACCAAAGACAAAACAATCATTACCGAAGGAAAAGGAAACAAAAAAGACTTGGAAAGAAGAATAGAACAAATCAAGAAAGAAATAGAAGCAACTACTTCCGAATACGAAGAAGAAAACCTCAAGAAAAGACTTGCCAAGCTTGCCGGAGGAGTTGCCGTAATTAAAGTTGGAGCACTTACCGAAGTAGAGCAAAAAGCACGTCAACACAAAGCCGAAGATGCGCTTTCTGCAACTCGTGCCGCAATTGAAGAAGGAATTGTTGCCGGAGGAGGAGTTTCTCTTATTCGTGCACTTAAGGCACTTGATAAAGTAAAGCTTCAAGGAGACGAAGCAACCGGAGCGGATATTTTAAGAAGAGCACTGGAAGCTCCCGTAAGGCAAATTGCCGAAAATGCAGGAGTTGACGGAGCGGTTGTTGCGCAAAAGGTAAAAGAAGGCGAAGGTGCCTACGGATTTAACGCCAAAACAATGGTGTACGAAGATTTAATCGAAGCAGGAATTGTTGATCCTACAAAGGTAGTTCGTTCCGCCCTGGAAAACGCTACCTCTGCTGCTGCCATGTTCCTTACCACGGAATGTGTTGTTGTCGAAGATGAAGAAGAAAAAGACAAAGGAGGAGGTGGTGCTCCCGGTGGCGGAATGCCCGGCGGAATGCCCGGCGGAATGATGGGAATGTAATGAGAAAAAGAGGGGGAATTAAGCCCCCCCCCTCTCTTCTCCTTATATTAACTTTATTTAAAGTAATAAAAATTAAAATATTGCTATTTTAAAAAGGCACTTTTTATAGTATAATATGAAAGGAGTTTATTAAAAATTAATAATTAAAACTATGGAAATAACAACAATTCTTATAGTATTAGCTATAGCCTTGGTTTTGTGGGTAGTGTTTTCTTACAACCGCCTTATAAAACTAAGAACAAGAGCAAAAGAAGCGTGGGCCGATATAGATGTTCAGCTTAAAAGAAGGTACGATCTTATTCCTAATTTGGTAGAAACAGTTAAAGGATATGCTTCTCACGAAAAAGATGTTTTCGAAAATGTTACCAAAGCCAGAGCACAAGCGGTAAATGCCGAGGAAACCGGTGATCCCAAAAAAGTTGCTCAGGCGGAAAATCAACTATCAGGAACACTAAAAAGCCTTTTTGCCGTTTCCGAAGGTTATCCGGAACTTAGAGCTTCAGAAAATTTTTCCAAACTTCAAGAAGAATTAAGAGATACGGAAGACAAAATTCAAGCTTCAAGAAGATTTTATAACCGCAATGTTCGCGATTTAAATATAAGGGTACAAATGTTCCCGACCAACATTATTGCCGGAATTTTTGGATTCCAAAAACAAGACTTTTTTGAAACCGAAGATCCCAAAGAAAGAGAAAACGTAAAAGTTAGTTTTTAGTTTTAAGTTGCTTATTACTTAAGTTTTTTACTCGTGTCTACTCTATATAACCAATCAGAAAAAAACACCTACAAGTCGTATGCTTATTTGGCGGGCTTTATTGCTCTCATTGCGTCTGTTGGGTGGGCTTTAAGTTACTTTTATCAAGATGTAACGATTCTTTATATTGCCTTGGGTTTTTCTCTTATAACTTCTTTTTATTCTTATTGGAATTCCGATAAGATTGTATTAAAAATAAGTAAAGCTAAGCCCGCATCTAAAGAAGAGTATCCCGAGCTTCACAGAATTACCGAAAATTTGGCAATTTCCAACGGACTTCCCAAGCCTCGTCTTTATGTTATGGAAGATGCTCAGCCCAATGCTTTTGCTACCGGACGTAATCCCGAAAAAGGAGTAATAGCGGTAACCACAGGACTTATGGAACGCCTTGAAAGAGCAGAGCTTGAGGCGGTAATTGCTCACGAGCTTGGACATATTGGAAACAACGACATTCTTATTTCTTCCATTGTAGTTGTTTTGGTGGGAACAATTGTTCTTATTGCCGATTTCTTTTTTCGTATGGCGTTTTTTGGTAGAATGGGAGGAGGAAGAGATAAAGGAGGAGCACTTATTATGGTTGGAGCAATTGTTTTTATAATCCTAGCTCCAATACTTGCTCAGCTTTTAAAACTTGCCATTTCTCGTAAAAGAGAATATTTGGCTGATTCTACTGCCGCACTTACCACCAGATATCCCGAAGGGCTTGCTCGAGCACTTGAAAAAATAAGCAAAGACCCAAGACAACTTAAAACGGCAAACGACGCCACAGCTCACCTTTATTTGGTTAGCCCCTTTAGGGGAAAAGAGCAAAATAGTTGGTTTAGAAAACTTTTCATGACACATCCTCCAGTAGAGGATCGTATCAAGGCATTAAGAGAAATGTCTTAAGATAAAAATAATAAATAAAAACATGACAAACGAAACTTCCAACAAAATAAATTGTCCCAAATGCGAAAAAAAACTAGAAGAGATTCCTTTTCAAGGAGTGAAAGTAGATACTTGCTCTTCTTGCAAAGGTTATTGGTTTGAAAAAGATGAGCTTCGCTTGGCAAAAGACGAAAAAGAGGAAGATTTAAATTGGATGGATGTAGATTTATGGGACAACGAAGAAAAGTTTAAAATTTCCAAAAAAGGAATTCAGTGCCCTGATTGCGGAGTTCCTCTTTACGAAGTAAATTACGGAGATTCCAATATTAAAGTTGATTTTTGTGGAATGTGCGAAGGAACTTGGCTTGATGAAGGAGAATTTAAGAAAATAATCAAACATTTAAAAGATAGAGGAGGAGAGAAAATAGTTAGTGATTACGCAAACACTCTTCTTGAAGAAACAGGCGAGCTTTTTGTCGGTCCCGAGCCCCTAAGAGAAGAAGTTCAAGATGTTCTTACTGTTCTTAGTCTCTTAAAATATCGTTTTGCGGGAAAACATCCTTTTGTTTCTCGCGCAATAAACACTCTTCCTAAGTCTTAATATAAGTTAGGTAACCTTGTTTGCCAAATAATTGTCGTTTGCAAGATTTTGTATTTTTACAAATGTAGGTCATTTATTATTTAAAAAATTTGCTAAAAACTAAAAATAATTGTAAGGTGGTTTATTCGATGACTGTATTTATTTTTTAGGGAGGGGTGCGCCGAATGGCAAGGCACTCGCTTGGAAAGCGAGCGGGCTTTTTGCCCTTGCAGGTTCGAGTCCTGTCCCCTCCGCCAAAAAAAAGAAAAAAATTTTGGACTTGGTTTTGTCGTTTCATATTTACTCTAGGGGCTTTTTGTTATTATTGCAAAAATTAAAGTAGTTAAAAAAACAACAATTACCAATAACAAAAAGAAATACTGATAAAAGTTAGTATTTATCAAGGCCACCTCTTTTAAATGATCGACTTTACTTATAATATGATTGTCAAAATCGAATCAGGTAGAAGTTATAATTAAATTATTAATGTATTTTTAAATAGCTAAAACACTTGGTGTTAGCGTGGATGAGTTTATAAAACAATCAATTTATGAATAAAAATACGAATAATGAAACAAATAAAATAACTTCCCAAAAGGAAAACTTTTCACAATGGTATCTTGATGTTATCAGAGAAGCTGATTTGGCAGAAAATTCTCCAGTCAGAGGCTCTATGATTATAAAACCTTATGGTTACGCTTTATGGGAAAAGATACAGAAAATTTTAGATATCGAGTTTAAAAAACGTGGTACACAAAATGCATATTTCCCACTCTTGATTCCAAAAAGCTTTTTAGAAAAAGAGTCTGAGCATGTAGAGGGATTTGCAAAAGAATGTGCGATTGTTACTCATCATCGTCTCGAGAAGAAAGATGGAAAGCTTGTTCCGGCAGGCGAGCTTGAGGAGCCATTTGTTGTACGACCAACGTCCGAGACAATTATCTATGATGTAATCTCAAAATGGATTAATTCATACAGAGATCTACCATTAATAATTAATCAGTGGTGTAATGTCATGCGCTGGGAAATGCGTCCAAGACTCTTCTTGCGCACAACGGAATTTCTTTGGCAGGAAGGTCATACTGCTCATGCCACAAAGAAAGAGGCGGATGAAAAGACGCTTGAGATGCTGGAAGTCTATAAAAAATTTGTAGAGGAATACATGGCTATTTCCGTTGTAAAAGGAAAGAAAACAGAAATTGAGAAATTTCCCGGAGCCGAATACACCTCGACAATAGAAGCTATGATGCAGGATCGCAAAGCTCTACAGTCAGGCACATCTCACATGTTGGGGCAAAACTTTGCGAAATCTTTTAAAGTCTCTTTTTTAGATGAAAAACAAGAAAAACAATACGTGTGGCAAACAAGCTGGGGTCTCAGCACGAGAATTATTGGTGCTCTTATTATGTCACATTCCGATGATAAGGGTCTTGTGTTGCCACCTAAAATTGCACCACTGCAGATAGTGATTATTCCGATTTGGGGCAATAAGGAAGAGAAGAAAGTCGTTTTTGACGAAATTGAAAAAATTAAAGCTGAGCTTGAAACCTCTCAAGTCACATATAAAGTGGATGAAAGAGAAGGAAGACCCGGCTTTAAGTATTTTGAATGGGAGCGCAAAGGTGTTCCGCTTCGTATCGAAATTGGTCCCAAAGATGTTCAAAAAAAATCAGTTGTGATTGTCGAAAGGGTTTCAGGTAAAAAGGAATTTGTTTCAAATAATGAGATTTCCTCTTGTGTGCAACAAAGCTTAGAACGCATCCAAAAAACACTCCTTGAAAATTCAAGGAAGTTCCGTCTTGAAAATACTCGTGAGGTTTTCGATTATGAGGAGTTTAAAAAGATTATGAGCGAAAAAGAGGGATTTATTTTTGCTCACTTATGCTTAGACAAGAATTGCGAAGAGAAAATAAAAGAAGAAACAAATGCGAGTACGCGTTGTATTCCTTTTGAAGATGGTTTAGATAATGCTGGGAAATGTATTTATTGCAGAAAAGATGCCTTAAACAAGGTATTGTTTGCCAAAGCTTACTAATTATGTCTCTCCGTGTTCTAATTCATGATGATATATCAATAGCCCAAGCTAATGGAGATAGATAAAAGTGGCGGAAGAGTTTTAAAGACTCCACATATAGGAAATATTTATCCAAATAATTTAGCTCTTATTGCTCTAGGTATCCCAACACTTTTGTACGATAGAACCATTGGCTCAAAGGACAAAAGTTTTCAACCTCACAAGCTCATTTATAACGGAGTTGCTAAGCAAATAGCTAATCTGGACATTCTTTCTATTACAGAAAAAATTTTTTATAAAAAAATCCCAGAATTATATAAAATTACTCTCCCTAAAACATGATGCAACAATCGGAGGATAAGCCCCCGATTGTTGGTTTTAGTCCTGCTTTTTAGAGATTTTTAAATCAGTCTTCTATCTTCAAAAACAATTTATCGGAAATTCTTACATCTCCTCTCCCAAAAGCAATCTCCTTAACCTTAAGAGTATCTTTAATAACAGCTGTATTTTTTGCAATGCTTTTGTTTTCTGTTTGAATAGTTAGCTTTTCTATTTCTTTTCCCATGGAAATACCTTTTTCCGATTTAAACTTTCTTACAGCCGTAAAAATTTCAATAATATCTTCTATATTTTTCATTGAAGAAGGAAAAGAAAGCTCTTTTTCTATTTTGGGTAAATCCGTAAGATGAATGCTTTTTTCTTTTTCAAATTTATTAAAGTGTCCTTGATAAATTTCTTCAGTTATAAACGGAATAAATGGGGCATAAAGCTTCATAATTCCCAAAAGACAATGATATGTCGCAAATCTTGCACCTTCAGGATTTCTTTCTTCGTTATAGAGCCTCTTTTTTACCATCTCAATATAGTTTCCGCAAAAGTCATTCCAGAAAAACGAATCAACAACTCTTCTTGCTTTTTGATAATGATGCTTTTCAAAATGGCTTGTATACTCCTTTAAGGTTTTTTGAAATTTAGAAAGAAACCATTTATCTTCTTCTTCCAACTTTTTCTTGTCTATGCTTTTTTTCGGTTTGTAGTTTTCAAGATGTGAAATAGAGAACTTGGAAGCGTTCCAAACTTTGGTGAGTGTTCTTTTTGCCGCTTGAAGTTCTTTTTCACTCCACCTAATGTCTTCTCCAAAGCCCACACTTGCTGTCCAATATCTTAATGCATCCGCTCCGT
Source organism: Candidatus Nealsoniibacteriota bacterium (assembly GCA_003560095.1). Lineage (GTDB taxonomy): Bacteria > Patescibacteriota > Minisyncoccia > Minisyncoccales > PWPS01 > PWHW01. The sequence continues at coordinate 10,938 of PWJI01000029.1, read as the reverse complement.
ATTTTTCAATAACTGTTTTTGGCTCAACAACATTGCCTTTTGATTTTGACATTTTTTCTCCTTTTTCATCTAGAGTAAAACCGGAGATAACAACTTCTTCCCACGGAAGTTTTTTAAAATGAAGATTAGAGCGCAACACGGTATAAAAGAGCCAAAAATTAATAATATCGTGCGACTGAGGACGCAAAGACATAGGGAAAAGCTTTTCTTTAACTTTTTTGTTTTTTACAAGATTTTGTGCAATTTGGGGAGTAAGGCAACTGGTGGCCCATGTGTCTAAAACATTTTTATCGGGGATAAAGTCTTGTTTTCCGCAACACTTTTTCTTGGGCTTAGAGGAAAAAGGATCTACAGGGAGGTCTTTAATATTTGCGGCCACTTCCTTATTGCAGTGCTTACAATACCAAATAGGAAAAGGGATGCCAAAATATCTTTGCCGAGAAATACACCAATCCCACCTCAATCCTTTTATCCAGTTATCATATCTTGTTTTAAAATGAGGAGGAGTCCAAGAAAGTTGTCTTCCCATTTTTAAAAGTTCTTTTTTCAAATCAAGGCATTTTATAAACCACTGGTTTGTAGGGATTATTTCTATGGGAGCTGAACACCTCTCGTGAACGTTGGTTATTTGAGTAATATTTTCCTCTTTTTTTATAAAGCTTTCTTTTTTTAAATCGGCAACTATTTTTTCTTTTGCTTCTTTTATGGAAAGTCCTTTATATTTTTTGGCAAGCTCGTTTAGTTTTCCGTCTTTGTTTACACAAACTCTTAAAGGAAGATTGTGTGCATAAAACCACTCTATATCGGTAACATCACCAAAGGTACAACACATTACAGCTCCCGTTCCTTTGCTTTTATCCACCTCTTTGTCTTTAATTATTTCTACCTCGTGTCCAAAGAGGGGAACGGTAGCCTTTTCTTTAACAAATTTTTTGTACCTTTTGTCTTCGGGGTGCACGATAATAGCTACACAACTTGCCAAAAGCTCGGGACGTGTTGTCGCGATAGTTATTTGTCCTTTTTGCGTTTTAAAAGAAATATCGTAAAAAACACCTTCTTTTTCTTTATCTTCCATTTCCGCTTGAGCTATTGCTGTCTGACAAACCGGACACCAAACGGCAGGCCCTTCTTTTTTATAGGCCCTCTTTTTTTTATAAAGCTCTAAAAAGTATTTTTGGCTTAGTTTTTGAATTTCCGAGGTTATTGTTGAATACTCTAATTCAAAATCACAAGACATCCCAACATCTTTCCAGTCTTGAATAAAAGCGGGACGTAACTCTTTAACCGTTTTTTGGCAGAGCTTTATAAAATCCTTTCTTTCCATATCAAAAATTCTTACTTTCTTTTCCTTCTCTACTAGCTTTTCCGTTGGAAGGCCGTTATCATCGGTTCCAAAAGGATAAAAAACGTTTTTTCCCGTCATTCTCTTATAACGAACAACAATATCCTGCTGAGTATAAGAAAAGGCATGACCAATATGCATTTTACCACTTAAAGTCGGGGGAGGAGTATCTACAGAATAAATATCTTTTTTACTTTCGGGAGAAAACTTATAAACATTTTCTTTCTCCCAAAACCTTCCCCATTTCTTTTCTCTTTTTGTGAAATCGTATTTTTTTTCCATATTTTTTGTTTTTAACTTGTGTGCAATTATAACCGTTAATAAAGATGATTACAATATTTTATTTGACCGCAAAAAATTAGATTGTTAAAATTTTATAATGAATATAAGGGAAGAAATATACAAAAAAGAAAAATAGCACTTGGAAAATTTTTTTGGCGAAAGCTTTAGAAATATGCCCAAAATACCAAAATGGATTACCCAAGATATTATTTCTTATTGGCAAGAAAACCTTTTTGCCCTGCATTATCTTCCCTTTAAAGAAATTAAAGAAAACGATAGCTTCTCTTCTTTAAAAGAGGGGCCGAGTAAAACTTTCTACAAAAAAATAAAAGAAGGAAAGCTTAAAGAAAAGTCAGCCTTTTTGCCGGGAAGGTGGCTTCTTATAGATATCAGAAAAAAGCCCGAAAAAAATGTTGCTTGGATAAGATCCGACGAAGTTTTTCTTTTTGAAAAAATGAAACTAAAACCGAAAGAAAAACTAAAAAAGATAAAAAAGCAGCCTCATGAAAAAGAATACTTAAAAGAAGCCTTAAAAGAGAAAGGCTTTAACTCAAGGTTTTGTTTAAATATTTTTGAAATACGTGAGCTTTATCCCGCTGTTTTAAACTTTTTAAAAATAAAAGAAGAAAAAAAGGTACGTTTACCTTTTTTTATAGAATATAACTATCTTGTAAATGCCTTTTACGATAACTTTAAAAAGACAGAAACTTGGGAGTGGTTTGAAGATAAGTACGAAGAGAAATTTTATTTAGCCGGAGGGAGCAAAAGAGTTGATACTTTTGGCTGGGAGCCTCCATATTTTTGGAGCACGGTGCTTGGCTTTCGCCCTGTAATAGAAGCTTAATTTTAAAAAGCTACTCCACTTAAAGGAGGTGCGTCTGCACCGGTTTCCGGAAATCCGTAAACTTTTAAGGTTTCTTTAATTACTTTTTCTTCGCTAAATTCTCTTTTTATTTTTTCTCTTGAAGCTTTTCCGAAAGCTGTTTTTATTTCTTCCTTATCCGTATCGTCATATTTTATGGAAAACTTTTTCCCTTTAGTCATTATTTCAATAAGATCATCAATTTTATCGGCCACATCTCCTCCGTCGCGAGGTTCTACCAAAAAACCGTTTACTCCGTCCTCTACAACTTCTCTGCAACCGGGAGCGTTGGTGGTAATAAGAGGAAGGCCCATCGAGCCGGCTTCAAGAAGAGAGCGGGGGACTCCTTCTCTATAAAACGAAGGAAGAACAAATATATTTGAAATAGCCAGTATCTCTCTAACACAATCCCTCTTTTTTAAATATTTCACCAAACCCCTTTCTACCCAAGAATCTATTTCTTCTTTTAAAATTGCAGAAGGGTTTCCCATATCAATTGGTCCTACCAGTAAAAATTCCAAATTATCATACTTTTCTCTCAAGATATCCGCCGCTTCTACAAATTCTTTTACTCCCTTTCTCCAAAGCATGCGAGAAATAAAAGTAATAACCAATTTTTCTTCACTATAATTAATTTCTTTTTTAATATTTTCTTCTATTTCTTTGTTGGAATTTTCTAAAGAAAAATATTTTGTATTAACCCCCGAACTTTTTATCAAAACAGTTTTTTCTTTTTCAATTATATTAAGATTTACGAACATATCTTTGTCTTCGGGATTTTGAAATATTACTTTTTTAGCGTGACATAAAGATATCTTATAAAGAAAAGAAACAAATTTTTTTAAAAGCCCTTCTTTTTCAAAGGTATAACCCGCTCCGGTTATGGTGCAGTATATGGTTTCCACTTTTGCAAGACGCTGAGCAATGGTGGCGTAAATGCAGGGCTTTATAGTGAAGTTATGACAAATTTTTATTTTTTCTTTTTTGCAAAACCGATAAACTCTTATTAAATAAAGAATATCTCTTCCCCAGAGATCAATCCTCCTTTTTAAAGGAAACTCTACAAAATTAAACTCTTCTTCAAGCTCTCTTTTATAGTTTTTATTGGTAACCGCACTGCAGGCATACACTTTATACCCCTCTCTTTTTACCTCACGCATAAGACCTCTTCTGAAATTCAAAAGAGAAAAGTCGGTATTGGAAAAGTAAGCTATTTTGCCCATTTCGTTAGCAATAGGTGTTTTATTTATTAAATGATTTTTTCTTGGATTATACTCTCTGTATAATAGCAAAATAAGAGGGAAAGTTAAACAAAAACAATATTAAATTAGAACTTTTATGTTTTACCTATTAAGCTCTAATCATCTGCTTCTTTAATAGCTTTTTTAAGAAACGACTTAAAGCTTTTTTTGTTTTTATAAAAAGTTTTTAACTTTTTTTGATCTTTGTAAATATGAGGATAGTTGTGATTAAGAGGATATTTTTCTTCTTTGGTAATCCAAGGCCAAAACGAAGTCATTTCTTTTTCCAAACCACATATTGCAAAGGCGGAAATTTCGGCAATTTTCCATTTTTTATTATTGCTTAAATTGTATTTTTCAAATTCTTTTTTTTCAAAAATACTAAAAACGTGAGAAATAAGTAGTTCGTGGGCGGTTATTTTACGCATAAGGTAAGGGTTTTCATCCCATCCTCTTATTATTTTATTTCCTCCCCAATTACTTATGCCTCTATTAAACAAACTTACTACGCAAAAGTATTCTTCGTGCTTCCATTTAAATCCGGTAACTTCTTTCGTTTTGAAAAAAAATTCTTTGTTTATTTCATCCCAAGAAGATTGATAAAGAGATACCGTTTTTTCAAGAAAAGGAAAAGACTTACCATACTTTTTTTGAGTATATTTTTTAAGCTCCTCTACAAACTCTTTTCTTTTTAAAAGAGAAGCTTTTTTAAGGAGAGAGGATTCTATTTTTGCCGTAAATTCTTTAGGGCTTTTGCCTTGCCCTAATAACTCGTAAATTACGGCAAAATCATAATTATGATCTATTTTAAAAATTAGCTTCATTAAAACTATTGCTAAAAATTAGCAAAAAATTATTCTTCTTTTTCTTTGGTGGGGGAAAGTATATATTTAACAAGACCAACCCCTCCTCTTAAAAGTCCTCCAAATAAATTTAATTTATGACTTTTATTTTGTTTAACAAAAAACAGCTTACCAGCTGTTATTGTTCTATGATTTTTATATTCTTTCTAAAATTTCCAAATACTCTGCTGGGCTTATGCTTAAAATCCTCAAGTTGTTTCTTATAATAAAAACAGGTATGTCGGTATCTTTCGGAAAAACCATAGGTCTTTTTAAGTCACTTCTCCAATAAATTAAATGATCTCCTGTAGTTCTTTTATGCTCACAGCCGATATATTTAAGGAATTTTGCGAACTTTTTCCAGTGCAAAGGAGTGATTTTAGGCATAAAAAACTAAACCTTGATTTCTTGGGACTCTTGAGAAACTACTACAGGAGGCTTCCATTTCTTTTGTGTTTTTTTCCAGCCCAATTCTTTTAGTACTTCCTCAAGTGTTCCTCGTTCGTATATCTCTTCAAAAAAAATGCGAACAACTTCTTCAAAGCGCTTTTTTGCCTCCTTATAAGTACTTCCCGATGTTGAAATATCAAGAGCAGGCGTATAAGCAACAAACTTTTTTCCTTCTTTTAAAACAGAAACGGGAAGATTGACTTGTAATTGTAGTTTTTTCATTGTCTATATTGTATTAAACCCACATGGATTAGTCAATATTTTGTCACTTTTGAAATTTCCACTTTCAAAAATTGACTTTTGTTTTTCTGAAAACTCTTTCTCTAAAAGTTCCTCAAAACCCAACCCCAAAAAATTATTCTTCTTTTTCCTTAGTGGGGGAGGTGATTTCTTTTATTTTTTTTCCTATTTCAAAAAGATTTGGTTCTTTCATTCCAATTTTAAAGACGTTTTCTATAAAATCCCCTCCGGCATATCCGGCAATAAGAGCAAAAGAAATGGGGAGCGTATCAATTTCGGTAAAAATATGTGCAACATCTTGCGCAACCCAAGCAGAGACATATCCCACGATTCCCGAAATTAAAACCGCACCTGTAAAATAATACGGCCTTATTTCCACATCTTTATAAGAGGTCATGTATTTAACAAGACCAACTCCTCCTCTTAAAAGTCCTCCTATAAGCCCCGCAATTAAAAAAGACATATAATAATTATTAATTAATGATTTTTACTTTTTATTAATTTAAAGTTGCTTTGTTGCCTCAGTCTATCATAAAAAAAGACCCTGTTAAACACAGGACTTTTAATTTAATGTGTTGCTTAACCGGGTTAAGCAACGCCCTTTAACGAGGATCTTGTTTTTCAATGACAGCAATATAGCTTCCGCCTTCTGAATCAATAACTTTTTTGCTTTCCATCCGGTGTCTTTCAAAATTTCTTTTAGTCTAAGGCATCTTTTTCGGAATAATTCTCCAAGCTCTTTATCTCGGCTTTTACATAGTTAAGCAACTCCAACTTTAAATGCTTTCTTATTTTAGAAAATTTTTCGTAATCAAGTAAGGTATTAATGTCTTCTTCTATCACTTTTATGGTTACCTTTTCATTAATAAATTGTTCCAAGCTTTTAAGATGTTCCAGCAAAGAAACACCTCTTCTTTCTTTTATTATCTCCGGATTGTAGCTGTATTCTTGCAAGAAGAAATAGTGGATATCATAAATATCTCTTCCTGCCAATTTTCCATAGCTCTCATATCGATCCATAGGGGCAATGAGTTTATGCGAAAACATTGTTTCTATTGTTTGACATACTGCTGTTCTACCAATTTCATTTATATACCGTGGTTTATATTCGTTAGAGCTATAAATTTTATCTAAAATCTCGAGCTTTATGGTGTTTCTTGAAGAGTTCCCTTTGGGAGTGGAGTATTTAAGAAAAAACTGCAAAGCATCAGCACTTTCGTCTTTTATTTCTAAATCAAGTACCTTAAATATTTGATGGAGTTTTTTTCTTAACTTTTTTTTATCTGCTTTTTCGCTTAAATCAAAATCCAAGTCCACGGAAAATCTATCCAAGAAGCCAAGCATCTTGGCACATGTTCCTCCTTTAAAAAAGACACTCACGGCAAGTTCTTTATCATCCAATATCTCTGATAAAAGACGATTCATCTGCACTTTATGTTTTGTTTGCTCTCTGCTTATGCTCATTTATTAATATCCTATTTTTTGTTGAATTTTTTTTACTTTTTGCCAATTAATATCTTTAGTATCAAAGTAATAATTGGGATTAAAGTAAAGCATATCGGCAATGGCCCTTTCTGCAGAGGCTCTGGCGCCATTTTCTGAAAAAATGATATCTGTTTCGTTGTATAAAAAATCTTCTTTCATTTTACGTACTAAAAAATTGTGGTTTTCAATTTTTATTCTCTTGGAGAAAGAAGAAATTAGAGTTATATACTTAATATCTTGAAATATGATTCCGTTTTCTGCCAGAACAGTTTCCATGCTAAGATATCCATAGTTTCTTAAGGCTACCAATCCCAAAAGCACAGGGTCTATTTGTTTTATCGGCACAGTAGAATAAAAACCCTTGTATATGCTTTTTAAAAAACCTCTTTGGACATATCTGCCAATAGTGGGATAGAGTGTGTTTGGGTTTTGTATACCCCAAAGAACAGCTAAATCTTGAGTATGATAAAGCTTTCTTCCGTCTTCCCAAAGCAATTTTAACTTACTATCTTTTAAAGTTTTTGTCATTTTTGTTAAATTATCCTATACACTTATGTATAGGATAACAGAACAAAGATAAAAGTCAAATAAGTTGTCGGTGTTTTTAGGTTATAAAAATAAAGCCTGTTAATACCAATACTTAATAAACCTAACCAAATAATCAATGCCCTTTATTGAGGGCTTTGTTTTTCAATAATAGCAATATAGCTTCCGCTGTCTGATTCAACAAACTTTTTTATTTTCCACTCTGTATCTTTTAAAATATCTTTCATTTCTTTTTTAGAAACAAACAAGTACTCAAACCAATTACCTGTATAGTTTTTAAAGCGTACCCTTATTTTTAATGCTCCGGGGAGTTTGCCACGTTTTTTATTTAACTTGTGATAATTAAGGTGAGCAGGATCTTTTGTTTTATAAGGGTCTCTGCTTTCGGTAATAATAATAGCATCTTCTTTTGTTATTTTATAAAACTTCTTTAAAAGATTTTTTGCTTTCTTAGGATTTGCAAAAAGGCCAAAATTGTTTCCATACATCAAAATAGTGTCAAAAGAGTTGAATGGTAGTGAGTCAACCTCTTCTATTGGCAAAACTTTTGCACTCTTTACTCCTCTTTTTTTACATACCTTAATAGAAAGAGGGGAGTTGTCTATTGCTGTTACCTTTACTCCTTTTTTCTGAAGATAAAGAGCAACTCTCCCTGCTCCTGCCCCTATATCAAGAGCTTTGCCTTTTGCAAACTTTAATCCTTCTTTTTGATATTTTGGCCAATCTTTAAATTCAGAAAAATAACTTTCTGCTCCGGTAGAAATATCAATAAAACCATCATCTCTTTCGATTACTTCGTAAGAACGTTCATTATTAAAGTGGGCCCAGACTATTTGCCCTGAAGCGTCTTTGTTTTTGTTTAGTTTTTTAGATTTCATTTTGAAAGGTTTTTATATAGTTTTTCGTATATTTCGTAAACGCTTTCGGCGTATCTTTCCCAACTGTGTTCTTCGGCAAGCTTTCAAATTCTTTTTTATTTACTCCACCATTTCTCTTGCGGTCTTGAGAAAATCTTCAGCCCTCTTAATAAGCTTGCCGCAATTCTCCTTGCTAAAATCTCCGTAATAGTCAGCTGCTTCTCGTAAATTTTTGGCCTCTAATAAGGCTTCCACTAATAAAACATTTAGCTTTCTTTTTTCTACAAACAAAGTTCTCACGGCTTCTACCAAACAAAAATGGCTTTTCTCTCTATATCCTTCAGAATAAATTAAGGCTCTTGCCGAATGAAACATTGAATAATATGACTGAATAATGCCCCATTTATAATTTTTTCCGGAAAAGCTCTTTGAAGATGTCTTCAAGTCTTCTTCAGCCAATCTTAGTTCCTTACTTACCAACCTTGGTCCGGGCGTAAATTTTTTTATCTTGCCTCGTTTTACGCATTTGCTAAATTCTTGAGACATACTCGTACAAGGTTATTCCACCATTAACTTCCCGATAAAATTCCGGGTTTGTTACTTCCATCTGCGACCATTCGGAAGGAGTTTTTATAAAAGGTTTAACTCCTAACTTTTGTGATGTGTTGCTCAGTATTTTCTGAACTCTGTCTTTGTCGTTTGTTAGAATTAACAAATCAATATCACTGTCGGCAGTTTGTTCTCCTCGGCTGGCAGAACCAAACAAAATGATTTTTCGAGAAACATTCTTCAGCTTAGACAAAAGAGAATTGATGTTTTCTAGGACAAGATCTATTTTGAATCTTTTAACGTCCATACTTTCCGGATTAACTTGATAAAACTTCATATGCCCTCTTTTTTCTTTGTAAACTATTTTTTTATCTGCCAACTCTTTCAAAATAGTTGTCGCGGAGGCCTTACTGCACGCCGTTTTTTCCGCCACTTCTTGCGCGTAAAATTCTCGCTCTGGATGATAAGCGAGTAATCTTATTATTTTTCGTTTGATTTTAGACATTGAACTTATGTTCATAAATATTAAACTTAAGTTCAGTTTAAACTGATTTTCCGGCACTGTCAACCTTTAACACGCATTCATCCTTAGCTAACATGTGTCCACCCTTAGGGTGGACACGGGGTTTTCCGCTTTCTCAAGGCAGAACTTTGGGGATTTTTAATCTTTGGATAGTTTTTCGTATATTTCGTAAACGCTTTCGGCGTATCTTTCCCAGCTATGCTCTTCGGCAAGTTTTCTTCCTTTTTCTCCCATTTCCTTTATTTTGTCAGGGTTGTTATAAAAGTAAAATATTTTTTCTTTATAAAAGAAAGCTTCTTGCCATTTTTTTTAAGCTTTAATCTTCTAAAAAGGCTTTAAAGAGTTCCCTAGTTGGCGTCATTTATTTTTCCTCTGTTCGTAGGGCAGGTGATTTTAACTTTTTAGGATAAAGAAGAATATTAAAGCCAGAAATCAATAATTCTTTTTCAGTAAGAAGATAACTTCGTTGGAGAAAATAGGAAGGACGCTTCTTTCTTTTATTATTTCAAATCCGACGCTTTCAATTTCTTTTTTTATTTGTTTCTTTTTTTCTCTTCCGGGAGACGGATCTCTGCTCTTTAATTTCATTCTTATTTTTTGCCACAGACTGTCAACTCCAAAGGAAACAATGTAATAACTCTTAGCAACGCGGTGTGCTTCTTCTAAGATTTTTATTCTAGTAGAAGGATCTACTTTGTGTATCAGCCTTATATTCACTAAAAGGTCAAAAGAGTTGTCCGGATAGGGCAAGGACGAAGCATCAATTACCTTCTCTTCCATATAATTAGGGTGCTCCCTGAATTCAAGGTCAATGAACTGCATCATCTCTTCTGAAATATCCCCGCTTGTTACTTTTAAATTGAATTTAAGGAGAATATCGGTCATTTTTCCCGTTCCCACCGGAATATCACACACTGTCTCTAAGGAATTATCCTGTTCTTTAAGATAATTCAAAAAGTTCTTTACAATAGCTCTTTCTCTTGAGGATATAACTCTCGACCTGAAATTTCTAAGGGTAGTTTTTGAAGTATAGTTGCCCTTATAGTGAGCAGCTTTTCTGGTATTTTTATATCCCTCCTTTGTTTTTTTGTATACTCTTTATAATCCATAGTTTTTTATTATTTTTTCAATTTCTTTAAAGTAAAAACGATCTATATAAAGTTTTTTAATAATTTTTTCGACAAAAGGAAATTTTGAAATTAATCTTCTTTCAAATGTTCTTTGTGCGCTTTTCTGTTGTGATAGCAGTCTAATTAATAAAAAGAGATTGAGCAAGTTTCTATCGTATCTTATTTTTGTAGAGTACCCTTTTAAAAGCTCTTCTTCCCACTCTTTTCTATCTTCTTTAAAGAGGAAAGATATCTCTCCTTGATTAACAATTTTGATTGTAGTAATTAGACTCGCCAGGGTTTTATAAATAAAGTCAGAGTGCACTCCTCCAGGGTCAAAAAAGAAAACATTTTTGTTTTTATTTACAAAGACATCTCTAATATCAAAACCAGGAAGAGCTTTAGCAAGTGGAGCAGAGTAGTTTTTATAGTTCTCTATGATATTTTTTATTTTTTTATCTAATTCTTTGTTTCCCGCTTCCCTTTCTTTTATTTTTATTTTTTCTTCTCCTTCAAGCGTATTTAAGTGAAGAAGGCCAAGCCCTTCTCCTATTCTAAAAAGGATTTCTTTCTTATATTTTTCACTTTGTTTTTTATTTTTCAATTCTTT
>PWJI01000018.1 GCA_003560095.1 Candidatus Nealsoniibacteriota bacterium | reverse complement strand
GGTTTCCCCCATTGTCTATGATTCTCGACTGCAGCCTCCCGTAGGAGTAGGGCCCGTGTCTCAGTGCCCTTGTTGGCGGTCAGGCGCTAACCTCGCCTACCCGTCATTGCCAAGGTACGCCATTACCGTACCTTCTAGCTGATAGGCCGCAGGCCAATCTTTAAGCGGTCCCCGAAAGGTTTCCGTTTACTTTTAAGATTTTCATCAAAAAAGACTATCAGGTATTAAGCCGAATTTCTCCGGACTATCCCTGTCTTAAAGGTATGTTCCCACGTGTTACTAACCCGTTCGCCGGTTATCCCGCAAAAAGCGGGACCCCTTGACTTGCATGCCTAATCCACGCCGCCAGCGTTCATCCTGAGCCAGGATCAAACTCTCTAAAAAAAGAGATTAATCCATCTAGAATTAAAATTCTTCAAATAATATTCGAAGCAACTTTAAGAAACTGACTCGAAGGAGCCTCTATATGCTCCTTCCTCAAAGGATAAATTTTTAAAGTGCTGGAAATAATTGTACATAAAATCAAAAACTTGTCAAATCATGAGCCGGCGGTGGGATTCGAACCCACGGCCTGCTGTTTACAAAACAGCTGCTCTGGCCACTGAGCTACACCGGCAATCCATGCTAACGTTATTTCTTGTCGTCTTTTTCTTTCTTCTTTTTTAACATACTCAGCCAATCTGCTACCGTTTTCTCAATCTTAAGAATAATTTTCCGTAATCCGGAAAGAACTCTATGAAGGAAATCTTCAAACCTCTCTTTGATTTCTCTTCTAACTCCTTCTTCAATTTTGGTTTTAATTGGATAATCCGTTCCTGATAATTTTTTAGTTTCTTGAATTTCTGCAAGAATTGGCATCTTAAGAATTAAGAAAACAAAAATACCCAAAAAACTAACTCCAAAAACAATAAAAGAAATCAACATAATTTTTATATCTCAAAACGTTCAAATCTTTTTATTACAATTTTTTCTCCAATCTTTGCAATTTTTTCGTTAAGCAAATTTTCTATTGTCTTTTTTTCATCTTTCACCCAAGACTGACAGAGAAGAACTTTTTCTTTTTTAAACTTTTTAATTCTTCCTTCTACGATTTGGTTCATTATATTTTCCGGCTTATTAGACCCTTCTTCTTGTTTTAAAATAATTTGCTTTTCTTCTTCAATAACTTTACTTGGAATTTCTTCTTCATTTAAATACTCGGGTCTTGCAGCAGCAACCTGCAAACAAATTTCATGCGCAAAAGATTTAAAATCATCGGACTTTGCAACAAAATCAGACTCACAGCGAACATCAACCAATACTCCCAATTTCTGATTTGAGTGAATATAGCTTGCAACAACACCCTCCCCTGTTTCTCTACCCGCTCTTTTTCCAGCAAGCTCCTCTCCTCTTTCTCGAAGCGCCTTTTTTGCTTTCTCGATATCGTTATTATTTTCTTCCAGTGCTTTTTTACATTCCATCATTGAAACACCGGTTTCTTCTCGAAGTTTTTTTACCTCTTCAATGTTTGACATTTTTTTAATTAAAATTATTACTAATAATCTAAATAAATTTAATTATCTTTTAGGCCTCTAAGGTTTCTTTTATTTTTCCCAAGATATAACTAACCGCACTAATTGAGTCATCGTTTGCCGGAATAAAATAGTCAGCGACCGTAGGATCTACGTTAGTATCAGCAATTCCAACAACAGTAATATCACGCATTTTTGCTTCCTTAATTGCCAACTTATCTTTTACCATATCAACGACAAAAATAATGTCCGGAACTTTCTTCATCTCTCTTGTTCCCTCAAAGTTCTTTTTTAATCCTTCCATTTCTTTATATATTTTAACTCTTTCCTGTTTTGTGTATTTTCTTTCAAGTTCTCCACTCTCAGACTGCCTTAATAAGTCGTTATAATAATCTATTCTTTTCTTAATTGTATTAAAATTAGTAATTGTGCCTCCCAGGAAACGATTAACAACATAAGGCATCCTGCAGGCCTCCGCAGTTTCTTTTACTATTTTTCGAAACTCCGGTTTCGTCGAAACAAACATCACAGTCTTCCCCTCTTCTTTTGCTTTTTTAAAATAATTTAAGGCTTCTTCTAACTTTTTCTCTGTTGTTTTTAAGTCTATAATATGTACAGAACCCTTTACTCCTTCAATGAAAGGATCCATTTTTGGGTGCCTCTTTGAAACTCCCTGCCCAAAGTGCAAGCCAGCCTTAGCCATTTCTTCTGTTTTTGAACTTACATTATTTTTCTCTTCTTTAATTTTCATTTTATTTTTTCTATCGTTATAAAATTTAATATTGCAAACTACAAACAAACAAACTGCTCTTGCAGTTTCAAGTAAGAGTTAATAATAACCACACAAATCAATATAGTATTGAAATTGATTTTATTGTTTTCGAGTATAGCACATTTGAAATAAGAATCAATATTTTTCTTGCTTTTTATTTATTTTTTTGTTATCATTTACGCGCAAGATTAAAAAAACCAAACTATGAAAAAAGAAATTCATCCAAAATACTACGAAAAAGCAGAAACCGTTTGTTCTTGCGGAGCATCTTTTTCTATGGGATCAACAAAAGAAAAAACCAAAGTGGAAGTTTGCTCTTCTTGTCATCCTTTTTATACCGTAAAAAGAAAAATTCTCGATACAATGGGAAGGGTGGAAAAGTTCAAACAAAAAATGGCAAAAAAGAAAAAATAGCCAAACCAAAAACAAGCTCCCCTTATTTTCATTTGCGGGAGTTTTGTTTTAATATTAACTTAAAATTTAAGTTAATTTCCTAAATCATGTCAAATCTAGAAAAAATTCAAAAGGAGTACAACGAATTAATGGAAAAATTATCCCAACCGGAAAAAGTAAAAGATTGGGATTCTTTGGGTGAGCAAAAAAAACAACTTGAAGAGATTGTCGAAAAAAAGAAAGAACTAGATAACATCAAAAGAAGAATTAATGAAAACAGTGAAATAATAAAAAACAATGAAGATGAAGAATTAACCAAAATAGCAAAAGAAGAAAACGAAAAACTTCTAAAAGAAAAAGAAGATATTATATATAAATTGAAGATTCTTTTGTATGAAAAAGAAAACAACCCAAGTAAAGAAAGTTTTAGTAAAAATATTATTATTGAAATAAGAGCCGGGGCAGGAGGAGATGAAGCTTCAATCTTTGCAGGAAACCTTCTTGAAATGTATAAAAGATTTGCACAAGAAAAAAATATGGATGTTAAGATAATGGATGAAAGTAAGACAGAAAAAGGAGGCTATAAGTTTGTTAGTTTTAAAATGAAAGGAAATAGTCCATTTTCTTTAATGCAATACGAAGCCGGAGTTCATCGAGTACAAAGAGTTCCTGAAACAGAAAAAGCAGGAAGAGTTCATACCTCAACGGCATCGGTTGCTGTCTTGCCAGAGCCGGTTAAAGGAAAGGTAAAGATTAATCCACAAGATATTGATACCGAAACTTGCAAATCTTCCGGCCCGGGAGGGCAATATGTAAATAAAAGAGAAACAGCTATAAGAATTATTCATAAACCAACGGGTATTGTAGTTACATCTCAAAACGAAAGAAGCCTGCAGCAAAACAAAGAAACAGCCCTTTCCGTGCTGGAAGCAAAAATACTTCAAGAAAAACAAAGAAAAAAACAAGAAAAAGAAGAAAAAGAAAGGAAATCTCAAATAGGAGACGCAATGCGTTCAGAAAAAATAAGAACGTATAATTTTATGCAAAATAGAGTGACCGATCACCGAATAGAACAAAGTTGGTACAAGCTTGAAGAAATACTTGAAGGAGATTTAAATGATATAATAAAAGCGCTCCAAGAAGCCAAGGAGCGCGAAATAACAGAAAAAATCAATATTGAGTAATTTAGTTTCCGGTCATTATTTCAATATCACGTTCAAATTGATTAGCCCTATCAATTACTTGATCTGCATACCAGAAAAATTGTGAATTGGTTGTTCCTCCGGAAAAATATCTCATAGCTGCATTCCACTCGTTTTGCCTAGAAGAAGGAGTTCCTCCATTTCTTCTTAAAAGTACACCTGAAGCCATAAATGAATCTCGAATACTCCAAGGATTTGGCTCGTGCCCAAGTATTCCCCTAACCTCACTACGAACCATTTGCCAAGTAGATGGAATAAATTGCGCAGGTCCCATTGCCCCCCCATAGCCATAACTAAGCGGACAAGAAACCCTTGTTTTTAAAGGATCTCTTCCTAGCTCTGACGTAATACTTAAAAAAGGAGGAATGTCTCTTGTTGGGTGAATTCCGTTAGAATATCTTTGTCCCGTATTAATATTTACCGATGCTCCACTTGACGTATCTGCAAGATAACATTGTCCCACGTTTCTACCAAGCGCCGATTCTTGTTGAATAATTGAAAGTAAGAACGCTGGACGAATACCTGTAGATCTTTCAACCCATTTTGCAATCTCATAAGCCTCTTCAAAGCTAGGTGCCTCAACATCGGCAGGAAGACCAATAAGTTCAAAAATTCTTTCTCTAATTCTTTCTGCTTCTTCTTCTAGTCTCTTTTTTTCTTCAACTTGTCTTTGGTACTCCTCTTCTGTCATTCCGTAAAGACTTTCCCTATCTCTTCTCGCAGCCTCTTCTTGTGCTTTCTGGGCTTCTTGCATTCTTGCAATTTTCTCAGTTTCTTCTTTATCACTCTCGAGCTCTCCCTTGTATCCCTGAAGAGAATTTCTTAAATTTTTCACTTCATCAAGAATACTTTGTGCCTGAGAAGAAAGTCTCTCTAAAGAATTAAAGCTACTAAAAAGAGCTGAGAGATTATCCTCTTTTATTAGTACTTCTATTGAAGATTTTCTCCCTTCTTCGTTTATAGCTCTTAGCATTTCAGAAAGCTCTTCCCTTGATTGCTCTATTTTCTGATTAGTTTTTACTATGGAGCCTTGCGTATCCTCAATCTTTAAGCCCAAGTTCTGAATTGCCACTCTATTTCTGTTTATCTGAGCGGTTAATTGATTAATTTCTCCCTGAATTCTGTTAATCTGATTTCTTAAGCTATCTTTTTCCGCTTCCGTAGCAGTAATTCCTCTTTCGGCTTCGGCAATCTCTCTCTCGAGTCTTTCAAGCTCCTCTTCAAGCTGAGCTCTTTCATCTTCTTTCTGAGAAGTTGCATAAACAAGTCTTTCCCCGTCAAGATCATTTGATAAAAAATTTATCCCGAGGAAAAAAACACAAACAAAAATTAATATAACTGAAAATAAGTTTTTTGTTTTCATTGCTTTATTGTTTTTATTCTTTTTCGCTCTCCTCTTCTTTTTTAACATCCTTTTCTTTTTCTGATTCATCATCCAAATCATCTTCTTCGTCTTTCTTTTCTCCGACAACTTCAACCTCTCCCTCCTCTTCAATTGGTTTTTCAAGCTCAGTTTCTACGTCCTCCGGAGCGGAAACCATTGCAATAACAGCATCCGGATCTTGGGTGATTTGAACATTTTCGGGAAGATCAATATCTTTCACATAAATAACATCATCAAATGTTTTCAGTTTTCCAATATCCACTTTCAGCTCAGAGGGAAGACTTTCCGGTAAAGCCTTTACAATAACCGAATAAGCGTTCTTTACAAGTGTTCCACTCTCTTCCTCTACTGCCAAAGAACTTCCAAAAAAATCAAGCGGCACTTCGGCCTCCACTTCTTCTTTTAGGTTTGGCTCATAAAAGTCAACATGGATTATTTCTCTTGTTTCCGGATCGATTTGAGTTTCATAAATAAGAACTGTTAAGTTTTTTTTATTATCCTCAATTTCAAGATCAATAAGATTATTCTCTCCAACTTCACTATAAAGATTTAAAAAATCTTTTTTATTAACAGAAAAAATAATATTTTCTTTTTTAGCTCCATAGAGAACAGCAGGAATACTGCCAGCGTCAATTCTTTCTTTTTTATCTCTCTTCTTACCAAATATTTTCTTTTTAGTGCTCATTTAATTATTATCTTTTATGTGAATACATTGAACCGGACAACTTTCCGATGCTTCGATATTGCAACTTATTTCACTAATATCTTTTTCCATTATGCCGTTTTCTTCATTAGCTCCAATCAAAAAAGCTCTTCCGTCATTTTCCATCTTCCAAAAACTCGGGCAAACAACACTACACGTCCCACAACCAATACACTTATCTCTTTCAAAAATTATTTTTTTCATTTTTAAAAATGATTTTTCTCACGTATTAATTTTGCAAAAATAAATCTATTTTTTTGGATACCTCCAAGTATGTGTTTTTTTCTGAAGAAGAAAGTATCTTATAAGGAGTAATCTCTTTTGGATTTTCTTCTATGAACTTTTTTAAAGAATTTCTCCAAGAAAGCCTTAACTCCGTATTAATATTTATTTTCACAACTCCTCTTGATATTGCCTCTTTGATAGAGCTATCATCAATTCCTGAACCTCCGTGCAAAGTTACAAAACAAGAAACCTGCTCTAAAAGAAGATTTATTCTTTCAAGCTTAAGCAAAGGAGATCCTTTGTGTATTCCGTGAACATTTCCTATGTCAAGTGCAATAAGATCGACATCCGTTTCCTTGATAAATTTAACAATTTCTTCCAAAGAAGTCAAGGAAAAATCATCAATTTTTTCGTCTGACACTGTAGATTTTCCTCCAATCTCAGAAACCTCCCCCTCAACCAAAACCTTTTTTCTTCTTGCATAATTTACCACCTCTCTCGTTTTTTCAATATTTTCTTTTAATGAAAGCTTTCCTCCGTCAAAATGAACCATGTCATACCCCAAATCAATTGCCCTCTTTAATGTTTCAACATCTTCTCCGTGATCAAAATTCAAAAACAAAGAACCTCCTTCTTCTTTTATTGCCTTAATTAAAGAAGATGCTTCCCGCATACCCAAAAAATTAGCTTCGCCCTGAGAGGTACCACAAATTACAGAAACATTTTTTTCTTTTCCTGCACGAGCAATTCCTTTCAATTGATCAATTGTTGAAAAATTAAATTGACCAATTGCAATATTTTTTCTGCTGTATTCTTCTAATATCTCCCTTATCATGATTATATAATTTCTTCTATATTTTTACTTTTAAAAACTTTTGGTTTTGAATAATTCTCACTTCCCCTAAGGAGGCCATTTTTAGCACCCTTTTCCTGAACACAAGAGGTTGAATTTGCAACAGCAAACTGGATGCTCTCTTTAATGTTTTTTGACCTCATAAATTCAGAAAGAAAACCTGATCCAAACGAGTCTCCGGCGCCCGTTCTATCAACAGCGCCAGAAATAATCGGTTTTGAATAATAAAAAATACCATCAAAGCAAGCAACAGCACCTTCAAAGCCCAGAGTAATCAAAGTAATGCCATCTCTTAAATCAGCTATTTCTTTTATCAATTTTTTCTTATCAAAATGAGAAGCCCTTAGCAACATAGATGTTTCTTCGAGATTCATTAAAACTATTTTTGCTTTTTTTAGAACATCCTTTATTTTCTCGTCTTTTAATTGATCCTTTCCCGGATTAATAAAAAAATCGATTTTCTCTCTTAATGCATAATCAATAAGGTCGTAAAAAAGATTTTTTGTATTTAGGGAAAAGGGGGCAAAATAAAACCATTTCGCATTTAAGTCTTCAAAAAAAACATCCCTTTTTTCTTGTGTTTCAGAGGCTCCCTTATAAACAAAAATTGTTCTATCAACTTCAGGTGTATCAAGAATAACAGAGTGATTTGTTAATTTTTCGTCAGAGTAAGAAATAAGTTGTGTATCAACTCCGTAATAATTAAGCTCTCTTAATATTGCATCTCCGGCACTATCTCTTCCAACCTTACCACAATATGCAACAGAAAATCCTTGCTTTGCAAAAGTTGCAGCGGCATTAGTTCCGCCACCTCCGGAAGTAAAATAAATTTCATCCGTTCTTATCTTTGATCCCAAGGAAAAACAAACACCACTTCCTGAAGAAAATTGGTCACCATTAACTATATTGTTCTCTTTTGGGCGCAAGAAAATATCCTTTGTTGCAGATCCAAAAGTAATTACATCAAACATTTTCAAAAATTTAAAACCAAAATTCTTCTTTTAGGCTTAAGAAAAAAATGATTTACGTTTTACTTCTTAGTTTTCTTTTTTTGGTTTTCCGTTTTATGAATTTTTTTAACAGTCTGAACAAAAGAATCCGGATTTACTGATATATATCCTATTTTATTCTCCACTAAAAATTCTACAAATCCGGGAATTATTGCCGGAGCTTCTCCACAAATACCAACACTTTCTTTTAATTTGCGTGTTTCTTTCAAAAATTCTGCAATGGTTTTTCTTATTGCAGGATTGTTTTCGTCATACTGTTTGGAGAGTAAAGAATTATCCCTATCAACCCCTAAAACAAGTTGAGCTAAATCATTACTGCCAATTGAAAATCCATCAAAAGCCTCACTAAACTCTTCTGCCAAAACAACATTAGATGGTATCTCAGCCATAACATAAATTTTGGTATCTTTTATTTTTTCTTTTTTGATTCGCTTTTTAATTTCTTTTCCTTCTTTAATACTTCGACAAAAAGGAACCATTAATGATATATTGGTAAGTCCAAAAACCTCTTTAGCTCTTTTAATTGCCTCACATTCCATTTGAAACGCGGGATAAAAATTTTCATTAAGATACCTCGAAGCTCCACGAAATCCAATCATTGGATTTGATTCTTCCCCCTCATAGAACTCTCCCCCAACCAAATTACGATATTCGTTGGTTTTAAAGTCAGATAAACGAACTATTGTTTCACGAGGATAAAAGGCAGCTGCTATTTGAGCAATCCCTTCGGCAAGCTCTTTCACAAAGTGCTCTCTCTTGTCTTTATGCTCTATGGTAATTTCGTCTATTTTTTTCTTTACTTTTTTGTCTTTTATCTTTTTATAATTATAAAGAGCCAGTGGATGTACTTTTATTTTTTCGGCTAAAATAAATTCAACCCTTGCAAGACCAACTCCTCCTGAGGGAAGATGAGAGGCACGAAATGCCATTTCGGGAGTTCCCACGTTAAGCATAACCTTTGTTTTTGTTTCCGGTATTTTTTCGAGATTATATTCTTTCACGGAATATGGCACATCTCCCTTATAAACTTTTCCGTCCAAGCCTTGGGTACAATCAACAGTAACAAGTGTTTTGTCTTTTAGTTTTTTTGTTCCGTTCTCCGTACCAACAATAGTAGGAATTCCAAGTTCTCTTCCAACAATCGATGCGTGAGCAGTTTTCCCTCCTTCGTCTGTAATAATCGCAGAAGCCATACGCATAATACTTACCCAATCCGGATCAGTCATTTTGGTTACCAAAACATCGCCTTCTTGAAATCTTTCCATTTCGTTTACATCTTCAATAACCTTAACCTTTCCTTTTCCAATTTTTTCTCCTACGGCAATACCGGTAACAATGGGTTTTTCTTTTGCGCCAATTTTATATTCAAGATATTTATTTTCTTTCTTGGAAGAGTGAACTGTTTCAGGCCTTGACTGAACAATAAAGAGCTCACCTGTCTCTCCGTCTTTAGCCCACTCTATATCTTGAGGTTTTTTATAATGCTTTTCAATTATCATTGCCCACTTGGCAAGAGTAAGTATTTCCTCATCAGTAATTGAGAATTGTAAAGCTCTTTTTTCAGAAACCTTTTTTTCTTTTAATCCTCCTCCTTTCTTATAAATAAATTCTTTTGTCTTTCTTCCTAAATCTTTACGAATAATTGCCGGATACCCTTTGTCCAGAGTAGACTTAAAAACATAAAATTCATCGGGAGTAACACTTCCCTGGACAATCATCTCCCCCACTCCGAATATTGAGTTAACTAAAACCATATCT
Organism: Candidatus Nealsoniibacteriota bacterium; assembly: GCA_003560095.1. Taxonomy (GTDB): domain Bacteria; phylum Patescibacteriota; class Minisyncoccia; order Minisyncoccales; family PWPS01; genus PWHW01. Next base: position 47,666 of record PWJI01000018.1, on the reverse strand, counting down.
CTAAATCCACTTTCCGTATCCAGTGTAAATATAATTCCCGAAGAAGCCTTATCGGAGCGCACCATTTTTTGTACCCCGACAGAAAGAGCAAACTTCAAATGAGGAACCTTCTTCTCTTCACGATAAGCAATAACACGATCATTAAAAGATGATGCTATGCATTCTTTTACAGCCTTTAAAATATTTTCCTCTCCGGAAATATTTAAGAAAGTTTCAAACTGTCCGGCAAATGATGTGTCCGGAGCGTCTTCACAAACAGCAGAAGAACGAACAGCTACACTTAAATCTTTTCCTCCTTTACACATTTCCCTGTATGATTTTCTTATTTCTTCTTCCACTTCTTTTGGAAATTCTCCTTTCATTATCACTTCTCTTGCTTTTTTTCCCGTCTCTCTTAAGCTTTTTGTACTATTCCTGTCATATTTTTTTAACAATTTTTTAAGCTCTCCTAGAATCTCATTTTTTTCAAGAAAAGCCCAGTAACTTTCTGTTGTAATAGCAAAACCACCGGGAACAGCAACCCCTTTTTTTGTGAGGGATTTTATCATTTCCCCCAAAGAAGCGTTTTTCCCACCAACAAGTGGCAAATCCTTATAACCTACTTTTTTATACGAAATTGTATATTTGGGCATAATTTTTGTTTATTTATTCTTAATAAATTAATTAATAAAAAGTATTATTTTTCATAATGCTCTGATAAGGGAGGAACAATCTCTTTTTTTCTGGAAGAAACTCCCTCAAGAAGAAAATAATCTTCTTTCTCTATTGCTTTAAATAAATCTAAGGCCAACTCTTTTTCTTTTTCACCAGATGGAAAAAGCCAAGTATTTTTATTTATAATATCAACGGCACAAAAGAAAAAAATATCAAAATTTTCTTCTTTTTTTATTTTCTTTACCGTATCAATGATTTCATTTTTATTCTCTTTAAAATAAGAGAAAGAAGTTGTCTCGGCAACTCCTACCGCTACCCTTTTCCCTCCGAAAGAATACTCTTTCATATCTCCCCTAATAATATCTTCTACACTTTTCCCTGAAAAGTCCGACTTTGCTTCAAACATTTTTTGAGAAAAACTGTCAGCATCAACTTCAGCTATCTTTGATAGCTCATAATAAAAATCTATATCTTCACTTGTTGTTGTTGGAGAATTAAGATTTAAAGTATCTGATATTATTCCTGCAAGCAAAAGACCGGCATCTTCTTTTTTTATTTTAATTTTTCTTTCTTTAATCATCTTGTATATTAATGTTGAGGTGCTTCCAAGTGGCTCGACTCTAAAAAAAATTGCTTGATTTGTCTTTATTCCCGAAAGAAGATGATGATCTAAAACACCACAAATGTTTTCTTTACAAGCAACACTTTGACTAATATCATTATGATCAACCAAAAAAACTTGTTTTTCTTTTGCCTCTTCTTTCGTAATTTCAAAAGGTAGTTCCTTTTTAAAATAAGAGAAAACAAATTCTGTTTCTTTGTTTAGTTTTCCGGCAATACAAGAAGAAAAATTATCTTCTTTCGCTGTTAAATAAAGAGAGAAAATTAAAGCGGAAACAGCAGAGTCAGTATCCGGATTTGTATGACCAACAACAATTTTTTCATTCATTTTTGTATTATTTATTTTTTTACTTTTAATAAAGATAAAAGTGGCTTAACAACTCTCTTTGGATCAGAGTAATTTGGGACACCTCTTTTTTCTAAATATGAAATAGCTTTTTTTGTTAAATCCCCTCTTCCCATAAAAACAGTAATTATCGGCTTCTTAAACTCTTTTTTTAATTTAGCAATTTTTTTTGCATTTTCCAAGGGGCTTGTCATAATTTGAGGAGTTTGAATTACCACCAACGAAGATACATTCTCTTGGAAAAGTAAATTTCTGCAAGCAATTTCATATCTTTCCGGCAAAGCATCTCCTAATATATCTAGAGGGTTTTTAAATACTATTCTTGCTTTCTTGGTCTCCTTTTCTATTTTTCTTATTGTTTTTTTGCTTATCTCGGGAAGAAAAAGTTCTTCGCTTTTATAAATATAATCCGTAATTAATACACCTGCCCCACCACCATTGGTAACTACACCAACTCCCTTTTTACATTTACCAAAACTTACTAAAGCTTTTACAACATCAAAAAGCTCTTCCAAGGAGTCTGTTTCGATAGCACCTGCTTGTCTCATTGCTGCAGAAAAAATATCGTATTCTCCTGCAAGAGATCCCGTATGAGAACTAATAACCTCCTTTGCCTTCCTTGCCTTTCCTCCTTTTATAACGACAACGGGTTTTTTAGTTTTCTTAATTACATTAAAAAGATCTCTTCCGTTTTCCACGCCCTCTATGTAAAGTGCAATAACCTTAGTGAATTTATCTTTTTCTGCAAAATCAACATAATCGGAAAGTGATATACCTGCAGCATTACCAACTGAAACAATAATAGAAAAACCAAAATTTTCTTCCAGTGCTCCATCAATAATCGCATCGATAAGTCCTCCTGACTGAGCAATAAAAGCCACCCCTCCTTTTGGAGGATTTCCCGGAGCAAATGAGGCATTAAAATTAACTGTTGGTCTAATTATTCCCAAAGTATTTGGCCCCACAAGGCTGATATTGGCTTTTTTTGTTATTTCAACAATTTCGTTTTGTATTTTTTCTCCTTCTTTTCCGGTTTCCGAAAACCCACTGGATATTATAATTATTCCTTTAACTTTTTTTTGCACACACTCTTTTACTGCCTGAAGAACAAATTTTTGAGGGATTGCAATAACCGCCAAATCAATATTCTCATCTATGTCCGTAATTTTTTTATAAGCTTTATTTTTGAAAATTTCTCCGGCATTTGGATTAACATAAAATAAACGGGCACTCCCCTTTTGCAAATTTTCAGCAATCCCTCTTCCAACAGAACCTTTTCGCTTATTAGCTCCAATAAGAGCAATACTTTTTGGTTTAAATATTTTTTCCATCATATTTTAATCTTTGCATCACAAACAAAAACCCCATCCTTATTTGCGATAACAGGATTAAAGTCAATTTCTTGCACTTTTTCTTTATAGGCAAGATTAGATGTTTTAACTAAAAGATCGATAACAAGCTCCTCTTTTACTTTTTGCATTCCCCGAAATCCTTTCAGAAAAATTTTTCCCTTTGTTTCATTTATCATTTCTTTCGCATCTTTTTTGCCAATTGGTGCAATTTTAAAAACAACATCACTTATCACCTCTACCATTACCCCTCCCGTGCCAAACATTATTGCAGCGCCAAAAGAAGGGTCTTTTTTAGCACCAACAACAAGTTCAATTCCTTCAATTTGTTTTTGAATTATAACTCCTTGACTTTTGGGTATCTTAAATAGTTTATTAGCAGTTTCTCTTGCTTCTTTCTCGCTACCAATATTTAAATAAACACCTTTTTTTTCTGTACGATGAAAAATTTCATTTGAAAAAACCTTCAAAACTAAAGGATAGCCAATCTTATTGGCCATGCAAGCCACTTCTTCTTTTTTGGTTGCAAAAAAAGTAAGAGGTCTTTTTATCTTATATCTAGAGAGTAAATTTTCCTGTTTTTTAAAATCCAGTATCATTTTGTTTTTTAATATATATCGCAAAATCGGCTAACCTTGAAGAGTAACCCCACTCATTATCATACCAAGCTAATATTTTTATCAAATTTCCCCTAACTTCGGTCATCTCTTCATCAACCACACATGAAAAAGAATTTCCCACATAATCGGTTGAAACCAAAGGCTGCTGTTCAACGCCTAAAATGCCTTTCATCTCTTTTTGTGATTTCTCTTTTAATTGATTAACCAAATCTTCTTTGTTTGTTTTATTTTTTACAAAACAAGCAAGATCAACAATAGATACTGTTGGTGTTGGAACTCGTATTGCCATTCCGGAAATCTTTCCTTCTATTTCCGGAATTACTTTTGATATTGCCTTTGCTGCTCCTGTGGTTGTTGGAATTAAGTTAATTGCTCCCGCTCGAGATCTTCTCATATCTTTATGCGGACCATCTAAGATATTTTGACTTAACGTATAGCTATGAATAGTCGTCATTGTTGCTAAATCAATTTCATAACTATCGTTTATTATTTTTACAACAGGAGCTAAGCAATTTGTTGTACAAGAACCCATGTCAATAATTTGATGCTTGTTTGTGTCATATTTTTTTTCATTTACTCCCAACACAAAAGAAGGTATTTCCTCGGGGCTCTTTGATGGTGCAGAAATAATAACTTTTTTCGCTCCAGCTTCAATGTGCTTTTTTGCCTTAGCATAATCGGTAAAAAGACCCGTGCATTCTAAAACAATATCAACCTCCATATCTTTCCAAGGAAGAAGAGAAGGGTCTTTTTCTTGAAAAAGTTTTATCTTCTTCTCTCGCCCCAAAAGCAATTCTCCATCTTTAAAGTTTACCTCTTCTTCCAGTCTTCCATATACGGAGTCATATTTTAAAAGATGAGCAATTTTGTCTCCCTCAAGAAGATCATTGATAGCCACCACTTCAACCTCTGATGCATATTTTGAAATAATATTTTTCAATACACATCTCCCTATTCTTCCAAATCCATTTATTGCAATTTTTGTAGACATATTTTTAAATCATCTTAAATTTTATTCTTCAATCTCAAGCAACTTGTTTATCTTTTCCTTATCAAATCCAATAACCATTTCTTCTCCAATTTCAGTTACAGGAACACCCATTTGTCCCGTTTTTTCAACCATTCTTTTTTGAGCCTCTTCATCTTGACTTACATCTACTTCCTGATAATCAATTCCCTTTTCTTGAAGATATTTTTTTAAAATAATGCAATAAGTACAAGTTGGCGTAGAATATATTTTTACTTTGGACATATTTTTATTTTATAGATTAATAATCAACTTAACTCATTTTATTACAAAATATTTTTTTCGCAAGAAATTGTTATTGTAGTTTTTCAATTAAACTTTCTCCCGTCATTTCCTTTGGTTTTTTTATTTTCATAATAGCAAGCGTAGTAGGAGCAATATCTTTAAGCGCTCCTCTTTTTTTTATTTTTTTTATTTTTTCAGAGATAATTGTCAATTTTACAGGATTCACCGTATGGCTGGTTTTCCATTTTATTCTTTGATCCTCTGCATTTCCATGATCAGCAAAAACAAAAACAGAATATTTTCTTAAAATGGCTTCTTTTACAATTTCACCGGTTCTTTTATCAACTTCTTCTACGGCCTTAATTATTGCTTTTTCATTTCCGCTATGTCCAACCATATCGGCATTAACAAGGTTTACAAGTATAAAATCATATTTTTCTTCTTTTATTTTTTGAATAACCGTTTTGCTTATTTTTTCTGCTTTCATTTTGGGAGCTAAATCGTAAGTAGAAACTTTCATTGATGGAATCATCACCCTATCTTCTTTCTTTCCTGGAGTCTCTTTTTGTCCATTAAAAAAGAAAGTTACATGAGCATATTTTTCCGTTTCACTTACTCTAAGCTGAGAAAGACTATTGTCGGAAAAAATATCTCCTAAGAGATTTTTTAATTTTTCTTCCTTAAAAAGATACTCTCCCTTCATTGAAGAATAATAATTGGTCATAGCAACAAAAAAAATGTCTACAAAATCTTTTTTCCACTCCTTAAAATTATTTTCAGTTAAAGCTTTTGTTAGTTGTCTGGGTCTATCAATTCTAAAATTAAAAAAAATAGCAGAATCCTTTCTTAAAATTCCCTTGTAGCCTTTTTTTACAGTAGGTTTTATAAATTCGTCCGTCTCTTTCCTCTTATAGCAATCCTTTATTTTATCAAGAACATTTTCAAACTTTTCCCCGGATTGACCTTTAAAAATTGCATTATAAGCTTTTTTCGTTCTTTCCCACCTTTTGTCTCTATCCATTGCATAATACCTGCCAGAAATAGTAACAATTTCTCCAAAACCAATTTCTTTAATCTTTTTTTGAAGTTTCTTCAAATAAAACTCTCCCTTATTAACCGGAGAATCTCTTCCATCGGTTATCACGTGCAAATAGACGTCTTTGAAATTTTCTTTTTTGCAAAAATCCAAAAGCGCATATAGGTGATCTATATGCGCATGAACTCCCTCTTCTTGCAAGAGGCCTATAATGTGAAGCTTTGTTTTATTATCTTTGCAATTTTTAATTGCCTTAAGTAAGGGCTTCTTTTTGAAAAATGTTTTATTTTCTATTGACTTGTTAATTTTAATTAAGCTCTGTTTAATGATTCTACCCGACCCAATTGTTAAGTGCCCTACTTCAGAATTACCCTGATATCCCCTTAAAAGCCCTACATCCTCCCCTGATGCCTTGATAATGGCTGTAGGATATTTTTTTTCAAAATAATCCGTATTTGGAGTTTTTGCCCTATAAATTGCATTAAGTTTTTTTTCTTTCCTGTATCCCCATCCGTCTTTTATGATAAAAACTATTTTTTCTTTTTTTCTCTGAGACATCAACTTAAAATTAATTTTCTTGAGAATCGTTTTCCTTTTCTTGTTCTTCTTTTAATTCAAGTATTTTTTTAGTAATTTCTTCTATCCTTTCTTCTATTAAATTAAGTTCATTGTTTATTTTTTCAGAATCAATTTCTTCTTTCTCAATCTCCTTTCCAACACTATCAATCCTTTTTTCTAAATCAAGAACATCATCTTGTGTTTTCTCAATTACATCTTCTTCCATAGAAAGTATTTTCTCTAAAAGATCAAGAAAAACATTTTCAATTTTTTGATAACTTGCCACTACTCCACCGTCATCATCTTCTTCTGTTTCCAAAGAAGAATCTATTTCCTCAACTTGACCATTTTGCTCTTCTGCTAGAGGAGTAAATTCTTCCCCTTCCTCGGTACTTGACCTATACACTATTGCTCCAGCAAGTATAAGTAACGCAACCCCAAATATAATTAAAAGATTTTTGTTTGGCATAATAATTATTTTTAATTAATTTTTAATATCTCCCTTTCTATCTTAAGAATTTTATTATATTTTGCAACTCTTTCGCCTCTTTGAGGAGCTCCGGACTTTATAAAATCCGCTCCAATCCCAACAGCAAAATCAGCTATGAAATCATCATTTGTTTCACCGGATCTATGTGAAACTATTATTTTCCAACCCATTTCCTTAGCCATTTTTGCCGCCTCAATAGCTTCAGAAATGCTACCTATCTGGTTTATTTTTAAAATCATTGCATTGCAAGAATCATTATCCTTAGCCTCTTTTATGCGTTTTGTGTTTGTAACTAAGAGATCATCACCAACAATAATCAACCCTTCAAGAGATTTCTTTAATTCACTCCACCCCAAAAAATCGTTTTCCTCAAGTGGATCTTCAAATCCCAAGATAGGAAAATCTTCACTAAGTTTTTTGTAAAAATTTATCATCTCTTCTTTTGTCTTTTTTCCTTCTTTTAATAAATACTCTCCATTTTCAAAAAATTCTGTTGCAGCAACATCAATGAGAACATTAGTATTACTATTTACTTTATTTAAGAGCCTTAAAACATCTTCTTCTTTTTTTATATATGGAACAAACCCTCCCTCATCACCAATATTTATTGATTCTGGGCCGTATTCGTCCAAAATAATTCTTTTCAGTTTCTTGGAAAACTCTACTGCAAAACGTAAATTATCAGAAAAAAGATTGCTCTCAGGAACTATCATAAACTCCTGAAAAGACACTCCTCCGCCACTATGAGATCCTCCGTTTATAACATTAAAACAAGGAACCGGCATTTCTTTTTTAAAAGAATACTTGGATGACAAATAATCGTAAAGAGTTTTTTTCTCTATAAAAGCTCCTGCTCTAAAAGCGCACATTGAAACTCCCAGTATTGCATTTGCACCTAAATTGGATTTATTTTCAGTCCCATCAGCATTTATTAAAATTTTATCAATCTCTAAGGGATCAATTTTTTGACCTACAAGTAAGGGTTTTATTTTCTTTTCGATGTTTCCAACTGCTTTTAAGACCCCTTTTCCGCCATATCTTTCTCCTCCATCACGAAGCTCTTTAGCCTCGTGCATTCCGGTTGAAGCACCCGAAGGAACAGAAGAAACAAAAACTCCCTCTTCTAAATAAAGAGAAACTTCAACTGTTGGATTTCCTCTTGAGTCAAGTATCTCTCTTGCTTTTATATCTTTAATCATAATACAAATCAATAAATTATGCGGCAAGCCAACCCCCGTCAACATTTAGCATTGCTCCGGTGATATAAGAAGAAGCATCACTTGCAAAAAAAACAACAGCACCGGAAACTTCTTCAGGTTTTCCTGCTCTCTCCATGGGAAGCTTAGAAATCATACGATTTACAACTTCTGCATTTTCTTCCGGATCAGTCATTAGCGTTTCAATCATTCCCGGAGCAATTAAATTAACTCGAATATTATATTGCGCCAAATCAACAGCCAATGCCTCCGTCATTCCGGCAATTCCCCCCTTTGAGGCAACATAAGGAAGGGTGTTTGGAAAACCAACTCCTGATTGTCCCATAGCAACAGATCCAATATTAATAATAGATCCACCACCATTTTCTTTCATCTCTTGCGCAGCTGCTTGAGTACAAAGAAAGCAACCCTTAAGATTAACATCAATTACTCTATCCCAGTCTTCTTTTGCAAGTTCAAAAAAATTTTTGAAATCAATAATACCTGCATTATTTACCAAAATATCCAAGCCATCGTAAGCCTCTTTTGTCTTCTCTATCATACTTTCTACTTCTTCTTTTTTAGATATATCACACTCAACCGAAAAAGCTTCTCCACCCCTCTCCCTGATTTCTTCGACCACGTTGTTACACTCTTCTTTTTCAATGTCACAAAGCACCACTCTTGCCCCCATGTCAGAAAGAGCAATAGAGTGAGCTCTTCCCATACCCCTTCTGGCTCCGGTAACTATTGCTACTTTTCCCTCGAGATTAAATAAATCTTTAAAATCTTTCATTTTTATTTAATAATTTTCCAAAAAAAATCTTTGTGCATTTAATAGCGAACTCTTATCCCTTAAAACAAACCACTCTCCTTCACTTTCATGTGCATAAATTGTTTTACCGGCCGCAATCATTTCATTTAAAGAATCAGCGATTAAAGCATCTGATTTTGCATTTTTAAGATAATCAAATAATGCAGAGGTAAATATATATCTGCCACACAAGGCAAGTCTTGACTGAGTTTCATGTAAGTCAGGATTTTTAATTATTTTTTTTATTTTGTAAAATCTGTTGGCAATTTTTTCCGCTTCAACAATATACGAAAAAGGAACCTCCTCATCGGAAACCTCTCTTACTGCTGCAACCTGTTTTTGAGATGTTCTGTAAACAGCAAATAATTGCTCAATGCAACTTTTCTTTCCGCGAAATATTATTTCAGGAAAAGAGAGTGCAAAAGAATCTTCTCCAATTTCATCTCTTGCTCTAAAAACAGCAGATGCGTTTTTTATATTTTTTTTCTGAGTAGTAAAGGAGAAGCTTATGTTTTCGAATCTTTTTTTAAACTCCTCTTCTTCTTGTGGAGCTTTTTCAGTATTTTGAAAATAATTAAAAACATCCTTTTTTGATGAAGAAAAAATAAATAAAATCTCTTCAATTCCCGCTTGCATGGCTTCTTCAATAATTTTTTCAATCAAGGGGACATCTCCCATCGGAAGCAATTCTTTTGGGAAAAAACGAGCCAAGGGGAAAAACATCTCATCGTCATTGGAAATAGGTATAACTACTTTTTTAATATTAACACTCATTTAGGTACTTAAGGTTTAAATTTTCTTAAAAATGATGGTCTTTCCCATTTTTCTTCTTCCTTTAAAATTTCTTTTTCTTCCTCACTTTCGGGAGAACTTGTTCTTTCACTGAATGAATCATTGTATTTTTTTTCATTGCTTGCCGGAACAACGGTAACTCCTTTCTCTTTTTTTATCTCTTCTTTTGGTTTTTCTTTTTCTATTTCTTTTTCCTGCTTTTTTAAGTTTTCTTTTTTTACTAACTGATTTTCTTGTTTTTCTTTTTTGTTTTTTTTATTTTTTGTTTTTTTTATTTTTGAAACATTGTCTGCATTTTTTTTCTCTTCAACTATTTCCCCTTCAAGCTCTTTTTGAAAAAAATCAGTTTCACACCCGGTCGCAAGAATAGAAACTTTTACATTTTCTTTATATTTTTGTTTTTGCATAATGCCTACAATAATTTTGGCATCATCTTGAGTATGCTTGGCAATGCTTTCCGAAATAGAAGATATATCCGTAAGCCCTATATCTTTTCCACCCGTAATATTAAACAATACTCCTCGCGCATTATTTACTTTATATGGGTATAATGGATTGGAGATAGCCTTTTTTACAATTTCTTCTACCCCTTCTTCCAAGTTTCCTTGAGCGGAACTTAAGTAAGTAAGCTTTCTCATGCCTTTTCTATTTTCGAGAACAGTTTTCACATCTGCAAAATCAATATTGATAAGTCCTGTCTCGTATATCGTTTCAGCAAGCCCTTCAATATTTCTTGCTAAATTATCATTCATTACAAAAAGAGCATCTTTTAAAGAAGTATTCTTATCAACAATCTCAAATATTTTTTCGTTTGGCAAAATAGTAATTGCATGCAGATTGTCAGTAGAATCTTTTATTGCTTCTTTGGCAATTTTCATTTTTTTATCGCCCTCAAAAGAAAAAGGTAATGTAAATATCCCATAAACGACACAACCCATCTCCCGTGCAACCGAAGAAAAAACCGGAATAGCCCCGGATCCTGTTCCTCCTCCAAGAGAAGAAACGAAAATAACTATATCTTGATCTTTAAAAAGTTCTTTCACTTCTTCAATATCCTCTTGTGCGGCTTGCTTCCCAAGCTTTGGATCCATGCCGGTTCCAAGACCATCGGTTATTTTTTTTCCAAAAACAACCCCTTTTACTTTTTTATTTTTAGTTGCCTCTTCCAACGCCCTGCTATCAGTATTAACAGCGGCAAAATAAACCTTTTTTAAATTTGTTGAAATCCCTGAGATGATAGAGCCTCCTCCTCCACCAACTCCTACTATCCTAACTTTAATTTCACGAAGAGATTCTTCTTCTTTTTTCTTTTTTTTGTTTTTTTGAATTTTTTTTGTTTTTTTCATTTTTTTTGTTTTACTTGACATTTAGAGTATAGCACATCAAAAAAAAATTAAAATCCCGCATTTGCGTCACTTTTTTTTAATAAAATAAGTATTAAATAGGCTATCCCTCCGCCAAGGAGAGCTGTTAAAAATTGAGGCCAACTCATCATCACTGCAACCTGCGAAGGCACACCTCCTCCGGCAACATAATTTATAAAAATAAATGAAGAAATCGCAATAACTAAAAATTTTAAAAAAGAAGAAATTATTACCCCTTTCCAAAAATTATCATTAAAGTAATTAAAGGAAAGAACGAGAACAATATTTCCTGTTATAATAAAAGGAATAAAAGGTGCCATAATCATTGGCAAAAATCCCACAAAAAGAGCAATGATGCTTGGAAAAACACCAATCCAGACAGCATCTCTAACTCCCAAAAAAATAACCGCTAAAAATAAAGCAGCATTTATAAGTGGCCCTGTAACGGGTTGAGATCCAAAAACCGGAAGAAAAAAAGCAAAGAAAAACAATGTCAAAAAAATTGCCATCTTCATTGTTAATACTTTTTTAAAAACCAATTCTCTAATTCTCATTTTCTCCTTTTTGATTAGTTTTACGAATAAATGATTTTTCTTTTTTTTTATAAGAGGTATGGCAAATCTCTTTAATCACCTCTTCATCTTTCAAAAAATCTTCATAAGTGCTATTTATTATTGGATTGTCTTTCGCCTTTTTTACCTTCTTATCTTCTCCGGACAAGCAAAGACCTTCTTTCCTTTTTTTTCTTATTTCTTCATTCATGGGCACCGATTGACCACCACCCCCTATACAACCTCCATAGCATGCCATTGCCTCAACATAATGATATTTTAAAGGATCTTCTTTTAGCTCTTCTAAAACTTTTTTTGCATTTCCCAAACCATGCACAACGGCTAGCCTTAGCTCGTTTCCATTATAATTTACTTTCGCAACTTTTAGTCCTTTTCTTTCTTCCTTAAATTCAGCCTCTTCTCCACTAATATTGAAAAAGGCTGAACTCATAACTCCTCCGCTTGTTCCGTAAGAAACCCCCGAACTCGAAGGGTCACCAAAGGGATTGTCGGCAGGAGAATTTTTTGCATTTTTAAAATCAATTTTCTTATTTTTGAAAAATCTGGCAACCTCTCTTGTGGTCATTACATAGTCAACAGGTTTTAAGTTACCTATTTTTATTTGTTCTCTTTCAATTTCTTCTTTTTTTGCCACACATGGCATTACTGAAATAACCGTAACCTCGCTCTCAAGAACTCCTATTTTTTGTGCCAAGTGCTTTTTTACAAGTCCTCCCAAGATAATATGAGGAGATTTAACTGTAGTAAGGTTTGGTATAAACTCAGGATAATAAAACTCAATGAACTTAACCCACGCCGGACAGCAAGAAGTAAGCATGGGAAGCCTATTTTCTTCAACTCTCTCAAGAAGCTCCTTTGATTCTTCGACAGTAGTAAAGTCAGCACCAATTGAAACATCAAAAACCTTATCTCCTCCTATTTCCTTAAGACAAGTGACCAACTTTTCCATTGAAGGAAATCCGTAAGGTAAACCAAACTCTTCTCCAATTGTAGCTCTAACAGCAGGAGCAATTTGAAAAATAAGCGTCTTGTTTTTCTCTTTAAGGGGTTTTTTTGTTTTCTCAAACTCCCCTACTGCTTCAAAAGATCCGGCAGGACAATGAACAATACATTGTCCACAATAAACACAGTCCCTGTTTTCTTTTTCCGATGGGACAGTTTCCATTAAGTTTCCGTTTTCTTGAAGATCCAAAAATTCCACGCCTTGTTTTTTGCAAATATCAATACAATTCCTGCAATCAATACATTTTGAAGAGTCAAATTCCAACGAAGACCCAAAATGATATATCGGATAAGAAGATTTCCTGTCCTCAAAAATATTTATCCTTGCATCAAACTCTTTTGCTAAATCAAGCATTTTGCAATTTAAGTTCCATATGCAATCGTAACACTCTTCCTGGTGTTGTGAAAAAAGAAGTTCCAGGTTGGTCTTTCTTGCTTTATCTATTTCAAGAGAATTGGTAATCACCTCCATTCCTTCACAAACCTTGGTAGAGCAAGCTGTTACAAGATTACCGTTTGCACTTACAATACAAATACGGCAACTTGCAGATATTTTAACGTCAGAATGAAAGCAAAGAGTGGGTATGTGCAAATCGTTTCTCTTAGCAACTTCTAAAATTGTCTCACCTTCTTTTACCTTTACCTCTTTTCCGTTAATTTTTATTTTCATTTTCTTTATAAATAATTTTTTCCAATAAAGTTTTAAAAGGCTTCACTGCCACCACCCCAAGAGGACAAAGACTTGTTTTTTGCATAACAAAAAACATTTTTTCTATTTCATCAAAATCTTCCTCTTCTATCATTTCCATTATTCTATAGAGCCCTTCTCGACAAGGCGTACATTTGTCACAATTTCCCTCAAGAAAAAAATTAGCCCATTTTTTCATTAACTGATATTTGTCAATTTCTTTGTTATAAATAATAACCGACCCAAGAGAGTTGATTGTGCAATCAATTTCGCTTGGTAGCATAATATCCCCTCCTCCTCCACCGCCAACTTGAACAAAATAATCAAATGACGGTATATTGTTTGTTTTTTCAAGTAATTCTCTTACACTAATATCTTTTGGGAATACAAAAACTCCTTTATTTGGAGCATCTCCAAAAATAGAAAAAAACCTTTCTCCCTCATACTCACCTTTATTTATTTTTGCAACACAGTAAAGAGTTTCAACATTATTTACCAATGTTGGAAGCCCCCAAAGACCAACCTGTGAAGGAAAAGGAGGTTTTATTCTGGGCTCAGGAACATTTCCTTCTATGGCTTCAATTACCGAGGTTTCTTCTCCTCCTATATATCCTCCTCTTTTTTTAATTACCTTGATTTTTTCTCCACAAAACTCCTGCAACTCTTTTCCAAATTCATCAAAATAAGATGCGTTTAAATAAATATAGCCCCTCTTTGCCTCCATCTCTTTTATTGCCAAGTTTATACCTTCAATAACATCTTCTTTGTGATTTTTTAAAATATAATAATCTTTAAATGTCTCCACCTCTCCTTCAGAGGCATTGCAAATTACATAACGTTCTTTTTGATCGGAGTTTTTTACACTCTCCCACTTTAAGCAAACCGGAAACATTGAACCACTTCTCCCGAGAAGATTTTCTTTTCTGATTTTTTCAATTATATTATCCATTTTTATTTATATTCTTAAAATAATTTATTTTTTTAGTGTATATAAAAAAAGTGCAAACTTCAAGTTGCTTGAATTTAAAGATAACTTTTAAAATAAAATACTTACTTCCTTTTTTCTTTAGAGATGCTGGCAAGTATTCTCTTTATTGATTTTAGACTCTCTTCTTCCAGTATTGATATTGTACAAAATTCTTTTCCTATTTTTTTTACCTCTTTCTCTATTTTTTTCAATTTCTCCTTTGAGACATCGTCTTTCTTGCTGATTATTATATATTCATCTTTTTCCAATAATTTTTTATTGTGTTTTTTTAGTTCCCCGTAAACAGTATTATAATCTTCAATGGGATTTTCCGTGTTAGCGGAAATAAAATGAAAAAGAGTTTTTGTTCTTTCAATGTGCTTTAAAAATTTCACCCCCAAACCCCTCCCCTTATGCGCTCCAGCAATAAGTCCCGGAATATCGGCAATAATTAATTCATAATAAGCTCCTAAGTTTGGTTCAAGGGTGGTAAAGGCATAGTTGGCAACCTTGCTCTTTGAGTTAGTAAGTTCGTTTAAAAGACTCGATTTTCCAACATTGGGAAGACCGATAAAACCAACATCGGCAATAAGTTTGAGTTGAAAATAAAATTCGGCAGAATCACCCTCTTTTCCCTTTTCGCTCTTTTTGGGAGAAGTATTGCGAGAAGAACGAAAATGGAAGTTTCCCTTTCCTCCTCTTCCTCCCTTAAGAATAAGAACTCTTTCTCCTATTTTCTTTATCTCTTTTACTTCACCGGTTGCTAAATTTTCCATAACAGTTCCCACAGGAACTCTTAAAAAAAGATCTTCGCCATCTTTACCATCACGAAACTGTGAAAGACCATTTTCCCCATCTTTGGCATAAATCTTTTTTTTAAAACGAAAAGCTTTAAGAGCACCTATGTCTGAAACCCCTTCTGCAATAACATCGCCCCCTTTTCCTCCCGAGCCACCGGTAGGACCAAGTTCCATCATGTTTTTATTAAAAGAAACCATCCCATCTCCCCCTTTTCCCGAAGATATATAAATTTTTATTTCATCAATAAGCATTTTTCATTTTCTCTTTTATTTTTTTCCTTATTTTACTAAAAGAAAAAAGTAAAAAAATTAAAAATATTTCCAAAAATATCCAAAAAAATAAATGAAATATCATCCATCCCAAAAAAAGATTCATAATGATAAAAAATACGAGCAAATTAATTAAATATCCGGCAACTATAAATTTTTGAAGTTCTGTTTTTTTATTTTCTTTTGTTTCTTGGCTTTCTTTTTCTTTAATCTTCTTTTTAAGTTTTTCTCTATTTTTAATATCAATATACTTTTCAATCTCTTTTACCGACAAAAGAAATTCCGAATTATCTTTTTGAAAAACTTTCCTTGTTTCAATCCAGTGAAAGTCATTTTCCTTCAAGAAAAACAAAAAATCAAAAATTTCCTTATCCGACCTCCAAACTAATTTCGGATTAATGTTCCTTAGTCGGTTTGGGGTAAGCTTCATTATTTTTTATTTTCATCCTTAATTAGTATTTTTTTCTTTCGACCTCTTGTATTGGAGATTATCTTTATATCACTCTCCTTTTTTTTAAAATACTTTGCGATTTTATAAATCAACTCTTTGTTCGCTTTTCTGTTTTTCGGTGGTGATTTTACATAAACCAAAAACTTACCCTCTTTTAAACGCTCTACATCACTATAAAAATTATTTTTATTTTTTGAAAAACTAACCTCAACCTCAATAATCATTTTTTCCCTGTTTTAAAGAAAATAACATCGCCATCTTGAACTACATAATCCTTACCTTTCTCTTTTACCTTGCCCATTTCTTTTCCTCCGGGCCACCCTTTAAAGTCAATAAAATCCTTATAATTTATAACCTCTGCCATCACAAAATTTTTTTCAAAATCGGTATGTATTTTCCCTGCAGCACTTGGGGCAAAAGAACCTTTTTCAAGAGTCCAAGCCCTTGTCTCCTTTTCTCCGGAAGTAAAGAAAGAAATAAGATTTAACGCACTATAGCTTGCCCTTATTAGCTTGTTAAGTCCACTCTCATTAATTTTGAAGGTGTTTAGATATTCTGTAGCTTCTTTTTGTGACATTTCCGCAACCTCTTCTTCTATTTTAGCGTTTATAGAAAGCACATCTTCATTGCATTCTTTTTCAAGTCCAATGTTTTTCAAATAAATAATTGGCTTATCTGTTAAAAAATTAAATTCTTTGATTAATTCCTTCTCCTCTGCCTTTAAGTTAATGTCCTTAATCATTTCTTCTTTTTCCAAAGAATCTTTTATCTTTTGCAGAACTTCAAATTTTTGCAAAGCCTCTTTTTCTCCCGCTTTTGCTTCTTTTTCTACTTTTAAAGAAACTTTTTCTATAAGTTGAATATCGGCTACCATTAGCTCAAAATCAATAATGCTTCTATCTCTTTCCATATCCACGGTTTCTTGGGTATGAAAAATATCTTTTTCTTTGAAATCTCTTAAAACTTCAACTATTGCATCAACTTCTCTAATGTGAGATAAAAATTTATTTCCCAAACCCTTTCCTTTATGAGCATCTTTTACAAGCCCTGCGATATCAACAAACTCTATTGTTGTATAAATAGATTTTTTTGATTTGGATATATCGGCAAGCATTCCAACTCTTTTATCAGGTACGGCAACCGTTCCTATGTTGGGTTCAATTGTACAGAAAGGATAATTTTCCGCCTGCACTTGCTTTTTAGTTATAGCCTTAAAAATAGTGGACTTTCCGACATTGGGAAGACCGACAATACCAACCCTAAACGACATCTTTTTTCCATAAACCGTGAATATTGCAATACGACCTAATACTTTTCACTTCTTTTCTGGTATAAAAATCAACCTCCGGGTCTTCCTCCGGATTTAAAAACTTCTTTCCTGATTTTCCATCGGTAGTATTGATTTCAATCCACTCAATGTAATGATCTTTAGTTGAGGGATGCTTATCTTCTCCGACTCTTACTCTAAATCCATCTTTTCCTTGGCAAACATTTGCCGGAAGCTTCTCTACCACGGGAACATGTTTTTCCTCTCCCTCGTCTCTATTTTTTTCAGACATAAGTTGCATAGACTCGTTACAACAAACAAGCTCCCCCACCCCGGCATGCAAAACTTCTACAATATTTCCACAAACATTACACTTATAAATTTCCTTTATTTTAGTCATATTTTTTAACTTTAATTAAATCTAAATATCTTTCATGCATCTAACATAAAACCCGTTTCTTGTACTAGACGTCTCGCGATAAACAGTATCGTTGTTAATATAGAAAAGTCTAGACCAAGCACTGGAATCATCTTCCTCATTATATGTTGATGTCCACAAATAAGTATGTGTTCCCATGCGCAAAAACGCTCCTGCGGGTGCTCTATTTCCTCCCAAAAGAACATTCAGCCCGGACAACCCGCAAAAATCAGCCCCTCTCTCGGTGCAATCTCCAACTGCTTTTATCCGATCACCAACCTTTGACCTTTCTCCCCTCCATCCCGTATTGTTAGAATCAATTCTTTCCATGCCAAGCTCTCTTTCCATCATTATAAAATCTCTATCTGAAGGAACTCTCCAATTATCCGGACAAATACCTTGAGCGCCCTCCTTGTCGCTTCCCAAAAGTGCCGTATCTAAAGAATAAAGTATTCCGTAACGATCGCAGTGTTCCGGATTATCATTATAACACCAACTTCCTTCTTGAGTTTCGTAATTTAAATTTTCCGCAAACCAACATTGATCACCTATTTTAACAGTTTCGTAAAACTTACCATCGTAATTTATTTCCTCTCCACAAAGCCATTCTCTTGTAGTAAAACTTCTCGCAGCATGATCAGTTTCACTTCCTCCTATTAGTTGTGTTACTTGATAGTAATAAGTTACATTTTCCGTTAAGCCGGAATCAACATAATGCTGATTATTTGTTTCAGCAATCTTTCGATAAGGTCTATCGGGGTTGTCAGTTCGGTAGATAATATACCCTTCACTCCCCTCGTACCCATCCCAGGCAATTCTTATATAATCGCTGGAAACTCCCTCTTCTCTTAAATTGGAAACAGGACCTACAGCATCAGTTTCAACCATAACATCTTCGCTATACTCACTCTCCCTTTCTCCTCTTAATCCTGTTACTCTATAGTAATAAATGGTTTCCGGCGTTAATCCTTCATCCCTATAATGTCTTGTTGATGTATTCCCCACCTTTTCGTAGTCTTCCTCCATTTCCTTAGAACGATATATATTGTATCTTTCACTATTATAAGGATCAGCCCAGGTCAAGTTAATAGAATTATGCGATCTTGGCTCAGCCCTTAAATCTTCGGGAGGATTGGGAGCTCTAAGAAAAACCAAAAGAACAATTATTAGTAGAATAAAAAATAAAAAAACTCCGGAGATAATATAAAATAACTTTCTTTTGGTATTATAAAATTGTAAAAAAGATTCTTTAGCTTTTTCCATTTTTGCCTTCACTTTTTAAATTATTTACCCTTATATAGTTTACTTTTAAAGTTTTAAGCCAGCTAATTTCAGGTAAAATTATTTTTATTCTTTCTTAATTTTATAGCACAAAAAAGACAACAAAGAAAGAAATTTTTTTACTATTTATTAATTTTTATGCCTAAGTCAAAAAGAGAAGACCTTAAATCGGTATTATTTTTGTACAATAACCCTCTCATCCCAACGGCATTTGCTCCAAGAACATTTCTTTTAAGGTCATCTATAAAAATTGTTTCTTTTGGATGAACGCCAAGCCTTGAAAGTGTAATCTCGTAAGCTTCTTTTTGTGGTTTTTCAAAACCAATTTCCCCGGAAAAAACAATCACATCAAAAAAACTTTTTGCACTTTCTCTTTCTATTATTTCTATGCTTTCTCTACTGCAATTTGTTAAAATGGCCAGCTTATAACCGTTTTCCTTTAATTCTTTTATTAAATTAATATCTTCTCTTAAAATACCACTATTCTTTCCTAAAAAAGACTCGGTTGAAACAAGAACCCCCACCATATCAAAAATAATCGCTTTAATCATTTTTATAGTTTTTTTTCAAGTAGTCATAGGCAGAAAGTGCCGCTTTTGCTCCTTCTCCGGCCGCAACTATAATTTGCTTATCCTTTACATTTGTGATATCTCCGGCCGCAAAAAGACCTTTTGTTTTGGTTTCTTGGGTTTTGTGATTTATTACAACCTCTTTATTTTCATTAAAATCGATTAAAGCACTACTTAAATAATCATTAACCGGAACAGAGCCTATTTGAACAAAAACACCCTCAACATCAATACTCTTTTCTTCTTTTTCTCCTAAATCCTCATAATAAACTTTTCTTACAAAACTATCTCCCTCAATTCTTTTTATTTTTCGGTTTTTAAATAATTTTATATTTTTTTCTTTTGCTCTTTCTATTAATGTTTCGTCAGCAGAAAAAGAGGAAGAAGCCTCAAAGAGAGAAATTTTATCAGTATAATCTGTAAGCTCTATAGCAGCCTCTACTCCTGCATTACCTCCTCCAACAATCAAAACTTGCTTTCCCTGGAAAAGAGGTGCGTCACATGTCGTGCAATACACAACACCCTTTCCGATAAAATCTTCTTCTCCTTGAATATTTAATTTTTTTGGTTTTCTCCCTGTGGCAAGAATAATGCAGGAAGAAAAAAATTCCTTGCCTTTCGCAATCACCTTGAAATTTTCTGTTTTTTCTATAAAAGAAACTTTCCCTTCAAAAATTTCCGGATTATATTCATCAAGATGCTCTTTGAAATTTAAGATAAGTTCCGGGCCCAAAATACTTTTTTCTCCGGGCCAGTTTTCAATCTTACCCGAAGAACCAACTTGCCCTATGAAATCTTTTGATATAAGAAGGGTTTTTAGCTTTTTTCTTAGCGCGTAAATTCCGGCAGTAATACCGGCTGGCCCCCCTCCTATTATAATTAAATCATACATCTTTTTATGCAGCTATTAAATAATAATACGCCAAATAAAACATAATCATTGCGCCAACAAAAGTTATCCAGGTAATTGCCTTGGAATTCATCATCCATATTTCTTTGGTTAATACAGCACCAATAAAAATAACAACTTCTATTAGCATATAAAAGAAAAGATAAAGTAAAATATAAAAAATGGATTCTGTGATTGATATTCCTGCATCAGCAAGAATTCCCGTATAAATAACCGGAATACCAATCGAGCAAGGAAGCTCTACGAGAGTTATTGTTACAGCAAAAAAAGCAACGCTTCCGGCAAGTGCCAATGCTCCTTTGGTTGGATTTTCAAAAGCTTTTTGCAGTTTTTGCGTTGCTTTTTGCGCTAATTTACTTTGTGAAGTTTTGCAAGTTGGTCCGTAACGAAAAAATCTCCAAAATTCTCTAAAAAAATAAAGTCCCCCAAGAAAAGCAAAAATACCTATAAAAATTCCAATATTCTCCATATGAACTACAAGGGGTTCGTAAAGAATACTTCTCCAAGCAAAAACCAATAATCCGTAAACCGTAACCGTCACAAAAATAAATAACCCCCCGTAAATTAATATTTTTTTTCTCGACTTAAAACCAATAACAATGGACAAAATAAGAATAAGTGCACCAAGAGAGCAAACATTAAATCCATCAAGAGAGCCCATTATTATCGTTACAAAAGGCAAAGACCAGTCTTTTGTGTTAACTTTCAAATTAATTAAAGGAATAGTTAGCATACAGCAATCTCTATCAACAACCTCCCCTTCTATCGCCCGTATAAGATCATTTTCACTTTCTTTTGTAAAATTTATAAACTGAAAATAATTATCCCCAATAAAAATTGTCGGTGCCGTCATATCAAGATTTTCCACTCCATGCATTTTTCCAATCTCATCAAATTTTTCTCTATCTATTTCTGATATAGGGTAAATAATAAGCTCTATCTCAGGATAATCTTCTTTTATTTCCTTAATGAATTCTTTTGCTTCCCGACAAACCGAGCAATACCTGTATTCAAAAAAGTGTATTTCTACAACTTCCTTGTCATGAGCATCCTCTAAAACATCTTCCCCTTGGCTTTCAAAAAAAGGAGTAAAGATAAAAAAGAAAAACAAAAAGAAGAAAACAACCAATTTTATTTTTTTTATTACTTGCATTGTTTTCATAAATATAGTATTTATTTAAATTGGAATAAGTGTTATTCTTTCAAATGGCATTATACAATAAAATAAATTTAAAGAAAATATATTTTACTAAGAATTTAATAGCATAATAAGACGTATAAAGAAATGAAACAAAAAGTATCTATTTTTTTAATCGCACTTTTTTTCTTATTTTTTCCATTCGTAAATATAATCCTGTCTTCCTCGCAACTAAAAACAGAAGCACAAAGAGAGTCTTTTCTATCAAGATATCGAAGAATAGAGAGAGAAGCAAGAGATCTTCGCTGGATGCTAAAAAAAATAGAACTAAAAGAAAAGCTAAATGCTCAGTCCTATCTTGTTGTTGATATGGAAAGCAATTCTCCCCTTCTTTCAAAAAACGAAAACGCTTGGTATCCTATTGCCTCTATAACCAAACTTATGAGCTCTCTTGTTGCAGTAGAGCATATTGATCCGCGTGAAACAATTACCCTAAGTCACGATATGCTTGTAGGATATAATCAAAGAAGCCCCGCCCTACTTCCCGGATACAGGGTTTCGGCAGAAAATCTTATAAAAGCAAGTCTTATACAATCCACAAACGATGCATCAGAAGCTCTTACATACTTTATGGGAGAAGGTAGTCTAGTTCTTTTAATGAATAAAAAGGCAAAAGAGATCGGAATGGAAAAAGCTCGTTTTTACGATGCTCACGGATTGGCGGGAATTAGCAGTCTTCAGTCAAAATTCCCCAATCCAAACATCAGTACGGCAAATGACTTGGTAAAACTAATTTCTTATATTCACGAAAATCACCCTAAAATATTAGAAGCCACAACAAAAGAAAATTTTCAGCTTCCCGGGAATTGCCCTCAGCACGGAGGAATATGCACCTTTAGAAACACCAATATAGGACACAAAGTAGAAGAATTTGTGGGGGGAAAGGGGGGATATTTAGGCATAGCAAAGCAAACCTACACCGGAGTTTTTGATTTTAATGGGAGAAAATATATAATGGTTCTACTTTACTCCGATAACCGAAATTCCGATATTCAAAATATATCAAACTGGCTTAGAGAAAGACCTTAATCTATAAACCTCTTCATTATTTCTTACCTTAAAGGGAACCTTTACTCCTACTCTGGTTTTACGCTCCCCTTTTTTTACTTTTCTCTTCTCAATCTCGATTTCTTTTACGTTAATCTCCCTTACCCCGGTATCTTTGCCAATAAAAGAAATCGTTTCTCCTACTTTCAAATCTTTATAAAGATCAATCAAAACAACTCCTATTTTTGAATAAAAATGAACCGTTTTCCCTATAAATTCTTTTTTTGTTTTTGATGCTGTATTTTCAAACTCGGAAAAATCAGAAAAACTTGGCTTTCCAAGATAAAATCCGGAAGAAAAGCCCCTATTAAAGACTTTTTCCATTTTCTTCATTAAAAAAACAATTCTTTCTGTTGTTATTTTGTTATCAAGAGCCTCTCTATAAACTCTAACCACCGTATCAACATAACGAGCATCTCTTCCTCTTCCTTCTATTTTTAAAGAATTAACTCCCACCTTTTTTATTTCTTCAATAAAAGGTAGCGTGCAAAGATCTTTTGCAGAAAAAATAGTATTTCTGTAAACTTTAAGCTCGTGTCCTTTCTCTTTTTCTTTTGCAATATAAGATCTTCTGCAAGGATGAAGGCACTCTCCCCTATTTGCCGATTTATTAAATAAAAATTGACTCATAAAACATCTTCCCGAAACAGCCACGCACATTGCTCCATGGCCAAAAACTTCCACCTCTATCTTTGTTTTTTGAATTATTTTTCCAATTTGTTTTAAATTTAATTCTCTTGCCAAAACAATTCTCTTAGCTCCCAGCTCTCTGTAAAATTCTGCGGTACTTGTATTGGATACAGACATTTGAGTAGAGATAAAAAAGGGAATATTATTCTTTTTACAAATTTTAATAGCGGAAAAATCAGAAACTATTATCGCATCAACGTAAGTCTTTGCTTTTTCTATTATTTTTTCCACTTTTTTGAGCTCCTCTTCATAAATTATAGTATTTAAGGTTAGATAAATTTTTGGCTTTCTCGGATAAGATTCACAAATTTTTTTGATTTTTTTCAATTCAGTGATTTTAAAATTCTTTTTTCCCGCTCTCATAGAAAAATCACCAACACCAAAATAAACGGCATCTGCTCCCGCATTACAAGCCGAAACAAGTGTCGAAAAATCCCCGACCGGAGCCATCAATTCAATTCTATTTTTTTCTTTTTGAGACATAAACTAAAATTCCATAAACCGGCCTCTAAATTATACGGGTGAAAAAAATGTGAGAAGAGAGATTTTATTCCTTAAAAGGAATTTCTTTCATCCGATTAGAGACCGGTTTATAAAATCTTAAACTTAAAATTAATTTTCTCTTTTAAAACGCAGTGGCTTACTTTTCCAGGGCTCCCCCGCATAATCAATTCCGATTCGTGGCAGTTTTTTTATTTTACATTTTCTTTGTTTTTTTTCAAACCAAAGCCCGGAACTCTTTTCAATTCTTGCACCATTTAAAGAGTTGTTTATGTTTAAATTTTTAGTAATTTTACCGGGACCGTCATAATTTTCAATTTTCCTTATCAAGATTGCGGCCGGATAATCCTTTTTTTGGGTAACGACATTAAGCATAAAATGCATTCCGTAAATAAGATAAATATAAAAAACCCCTCCCTCTTTGAACATAAGTTCGTTTCTTTTTGTTTTTCCTCTAAAAGCATGTGATGCTCTATCACGAAATCCTTCGTAGATTTCTACTTCTTTTACTTGAAAAGAAAATATTTTTTTATTTATCTCACGTACCATATCACACTCAAGCAAATCAAGCGCAATCTTTTTTGTGTCTTTTTTGTAAAATTCATTTGGTAGCACAAGAGACATTTTAATTGAAGAAAGAGTTTTTTTACGTTATTATTTATTATATGAAAGAATGCTATTTATACAAAAAGATTAAAGATAAAAAAACACTATGCCAAACTTGCAGTCATTTTTGTCTTCTCTGTAAAAACGAAAAAGGAAAGTGTGGTGTAAAAAAAAATATTAACGGAACTCTTTACTCCTTAAATTACGGAAAAGTAGTTGCCCTAAATATTGACCCTATTGAAAAAAAACCTTTTTACCATTTTTACCCGGGAACTTTTTC
Source organism: Candidatus Nealsoniibacteriota bacterium (assembly GCA_003560095.1). GTDB lineage: Bacteria > Patescibacteriota > Minisyncoccia > Minisyncoccales > PWPS01 > PWHW01. The sequence goes on along the minus strand of PWJI01000018.1, from coordinate 23,057 downwards.
TCTTTCTTTGGGTTGTGCCGGTTGCTCTTTTTCTTGCAAAAATTGCCAAAATTGGTCCATATCTCAAACCCCAAAAGCCAAAAAGCAAATTGAAGGAAAATTTATTGCTCCTGAAAAAATAATTAAAATTACAAAAGAAAACAAATTGCCAACTATCTCCTACACTTATACGGATCCACTTTCTTTCTTCGAATACACCTTTGACGTAATGAAATTGGCAAAAGAAGAAAAAATAAAAAATTGCCTCGTAACGCACGGATTTATGTCAAAAAAATCTCTTCTTGCCATAACTCCTTACACAGATGCTGTTAATATTGATATTAAAGGTTTTTCAAGAAAATTTTATAAAAAAAATTGCTTGGCAAGAATAGAGCCCGTTTTACATTCAGCAATACATTTTAAAAGAAAAAATGTATGGGTTGAAATAACCACTCTAATAATTCCAAAAATTTCCGACTCGGAAAAAATGTTTGATAAAATATCTTCTTTTATTTACAATAAATTAGGTCCCGAAACTCCATGGCACATCAGTCAATTTTCGGGAGAAATTTCTTGGAAACTAAAAAATACCCCCAAAACACCCCAAAAGAAATTAGAGAAAGCACGCGAAATCGGAAAAAAGAACGGCTTGAAATATGTTTATATAGGAAACGTACCGGCAAGAAACTATCAAGACACCAACTGCTTTAACTGCAAGACTCTCTGTATTAATCGCACCTCGTTTTCAATTGAAAGATATGATCAAAAAGGAAAGTGTCCCGGGTGTAACGAAAACTTAGACATAATGGAAAAAAATTATGAGTAAAATAAGTTTTGCATCAATAATGCCTCACCCACCCCTACTTCTTCCGGGAGTTGGACTAGAAAAAGATAAAGAAGAAGTAAAAAAAACAATCACAAAGATGAAAAATCTTGGAGATATTTTTGCTGATAAAAAGATTGATAAAATCATAATTTCTTCTCCTCACCCCGATTGGGGCTTTAATGTGCCTTTATATTTTTTGTCTCAAGAAAAAGTACTTGATTACCATACTCTAAAAAATGTAAATATCGAAAAATCAAAAATTGTTCCCATAATTACTTCTTCTTTTTCACCAAAAAAACACTTTCTTTTGGGGCAAAATTTTTACAACAAACATATCAAGGAAAAAAATATCAATTTTGCTCTCATTGCAAGCGGAGATCTTTCTCACAGGTTAAAAGAAGATGGCCCTTACGGTTTTCACCATGATGGAAAAAATTTCGATAAACAAATAATTTCTTCCATTAAAGAAAAAAATATCAAAAACATGCTAACTCTAGAAGAAAAATATCCTTCTGCCGGTGAATGTGGATTAAGATCAATATCTTTTCTTTTTGGAATCTTAGAGTCTTACAAAAAAAACACAAACAAAGATTATTTTCCAAAAATAATATCATACGAAGCTCCTTTCGGAGTTGGATATTTAATTACACAATTTATTTTTAAAAAACAATAATTTTAAAATGAGTTTTAAAAAAGAAGTTACAAAGCTTGCCCGAAAAGCAGTTGAAGAATATGTTACTAAAGAAGAAATAGTCTCTCCTTTGGAAAATGGCTCTTTAAGGCTCTTTAATGAGAGGGCGGGAGTTTTTATCACCATTAAAAAAGAGGGTAATTTTCGTAGTTGTATAGGAACTTACTTGCCAACAAGAAAAAATATCGCAGAGGAAATAATTGAAAATGCGATATCGGCATGCACCAAAGACTATCGTCTTGGGCCAGTCAAAAAAGAAGAGCTCCCTCTTTTATCTTATGAGGTAAGTATTTTGGAAAAACCAAAAGAAGTAAAAAAAATAGAAGAGCTTGATCCTGAAAAATACGGAATTATTGTAAAAGAAAAAAAATCTTCAAAAAGCGGTCTCTTGCTTCCGGGACTGGAGGGAATAAATACAATAAAAGGACAAATACTTACCGCTTGCAAGAAAGGTGGCATAAATATTAATGACCAAGAGGATGTTTTAATATACCGTTTTAAAGTAGAAAAATATGAAGAATGATGCTTTATTGAATTAAGCTTCTTATCTCTTCATGAATTTTTTTGTTAGAAAAAATAAAACTACCTCTTTCTCTTTTCCACTTATCATTTTTAATATCGCTAACCCTTCCTCCTGCCTCTCTAACAATTAAAACTCCTGAAGCCAAATCCCAAGGATCTCCTTCAAACATCAAAAAAGCATCCAACCTTCCCATGGCCACCCATCCCGCTTCAATTCCTGCAGAGCCTAATTTCCTTAAATCAATTGCGTTTTCAAAAACAAGAGAGAGTTTACCGGAAAGCTTTTTTCGATCCTTTTCGTGACCATCGCAAAAAGCAACATAAGAATCTTTTACTTTTTTCGTACTAGATACGTTAATCCTTTTTCCGTTCAAAAAAGCTCCCTTATCTTTCTTAGCGAAATAAAATTCATCAATTGCCGGAGCATAAGTAGATGTTAAAATTAATTCCTCCCTGTAAGAGAGAGCAATGCAAACAGAAAACAGAGGGTTTCCGTTTGCAAAATTTCCACTACCATCTAAAGAATCAACAATCCATAAATAATCTGATTTTTTACCGTTAAAACCCGATTCTTCGGTTAGAATCCCGTGCTCAGGGTATCTTTTATTAATTTCACTGACAATGTAATTATCAGCATCTTTGTCATACTTAGTTACCACATCCTTGCTCCCTTTTCTTAGTGAAAGAAGATCTTTTTCCTTTTTAAAATTAGGTAAAACCAAATCTCCCGCATTTTTAGTTAGTTTTTTTATAAATTCTTCCATATGTTGTCTTTTGCTCATTAAATTTATTATAAATAATATCTCTCATAGAGGTTAAAATCAAGAACATATTTTATTCCAAAAAAAGCTCTACGATTTAACGCAGAGCAACAAAGACGGCTTCATTTTCCATAAACTTCCCTTTTTTTGATAATCATTATGGGCCAGCAATAAAAACAAGTACAGTTATTATTAGAATCTTTGCCAAGAGCATGAGAAATAGATTCTTTCAGCGCCTTTCTGTTTTCTTCTTCTGTTTCCAGTTTTCCGTTAAGGCCGTCTTCAAATTTTTTTAGTGCTTTCTCACACAAAGGAGAATTCACTTTTATCCCTCCTTTTTTCAAATTACAAAATTATATTTTAAAAAATTATTGTTGTCAAAATATTTCACCTTTTTAAAAAATAGCCCCGCCAAATAATGATTAGCGGGGAAAATTTAAAAAATCTTTATGCAGAGGTTTGTCTTTTACGATTAAGAGCTTCTCTATAATGTTTTTCACAAGAACGACAACCTTCTTTAATGTGCTTACTAGCTTCAATAATTTCATCGTTTTCTAATTCTCTCTGACGATGATCTCTTTTTTTTGAGAAAAGATAATTATCAATATTCCTTTGATGTTTTTTACAAATATATTTTTTCCTGCAAGACTTGCACTCACTAATATGTTGTCTTATCTTCCCCCACCGCTCTTCTTTAAAATCCTCAACTTTCTCAAAATGATTGTCTAAATAAAAAAGAACATCTCTGCAATAATATTCCATCAAAATCTCCTCCCTTTTTGAAATTTGTCCGTATTATACAAAAAAAATATTTTTTGTCAAAAATTATTTTTTAACGGACTATATTTCACAATTTGTTTCTCGTGCTATTTTATCAAGACTCCTCTCTCCTTCATATAACTCACCTTTTATTTGAATTTCCGGATAATAATATGTTATTTTTTCTTCTCTACACCTCTCTTCTTCATATTCGCAATCAACATAAATTGGAGAAACCTTTTCGCTTCCTCCAAATTCTTCTACCAAATAAGTGCAAATTCCACAATACTTGCTTCCATAAATAACAACCCCCTCTTCTTTTAAGCATTCCATAAGTGAAAAATCATTAGCACCGCTTTCTTCTTTAAAAGAAAGCTCTTCATTGTCTTCTTTCGGTTTATTTTCTTCTTGGTCTTCTTCTTTTTCTTCATCTTCCCTGTCTTCTTCTTTTTCAAAATCATCCCACCAAGAACCTCCCAAGTCTTCATCTTCCTCATTTTCTTTTTCTTCTTTAAGGTGAGCATAATAAGAACTGTAATCAAAATCATCATCTCCATCGAAAAAATCATCACTTCCTGTAATTAATAACCACGAGCCGTAAACAGTTAAAGAAGCAAGAATAAAAATTACTACGTATAAAAATATTTTTTTGTTCATTTTTTTAATTTTTTATAAATAATTTTCCCCTATTTACATAATTATACAAAAAAGCTCAAAAATAAAAAGAGAAAAAAGAAATAATATCCCGCTAAACCAAAAGGAAAAATATTAAGAGGCGTTGTGTGTTTTTTATCAATGGTTAAATATTCGTATGTCCATAACTTTTTTCCAATTATTGTTTTGGACATTTTCCCGAAAAGATATTCCGCAAAAAAGGCAAAAATTCCATAAAAGAAAAATAACACAAGATAGTCAAAATAGTAAATCGGCATAAAAATTCCTATCAAAAAAAACGAAGAAACAAAATAAAAATATTTTATTAAAATAATCTTTCTGTTCTCTCTTTTAAAAGAAAATAATTTCACTATCACTTTAAAAAGGAAAATTTGTAAAATAAAAAGAGATGTCGCCAATATAAAAACATTAATCATTTCCCCTATACTCATTTCCTGATAAAAGATGTTTCCAGAATTATTGATATAAGTATTTGTCACAAGCAAAAACAAAAAACCGCCAACACCCCAAGGAATAAAATTAAGCAAACTTGAAAACTTATTTGCGATTGTAAGAAGTTTATATTCCCAAAATGGTTTTTTGAAATATATTTTCCACAATATTGAAAATATAATCTCCCCCATTACACCAAAAAACCCAAAGTACAAAAAAACCAAAAAATAAATCAGAGTTCCTTCCAAGAAGCCAATAAAAAGAGGTGGCAAGAGAAACGGAGAAACCATTATATAATAGTTTCTATAAGAAAAACGAAAATTTGATAACTTTATTTTTCGATGCACAACATAATAAGAAAAAACAGAAATTAAATATGCCAAAATCAAAAAAACGAAAGTCAAGAGAAAATAATTGTGCAAAAAATCCGAATAAAAAACAGTCTTAATCATTGCTTTTTATTATTATCTTGCTGTCCACCCTCCATCAACGTAGATAATTGTCCCTGTTACATATTTTGACTGATCAGAGGCCAAATATATTGCCGCATTGGCAATATCTTTAGGCTCACCAACATACCCAAGAGGTGTTGAGCTTTTTACCATAGAATTAAAATCATCATCATTTAAAACATCTTTGGTCATATTTGTTTCGATAAACCCGGGAGCAATCGCGTTTACTCTAATTCCTTCACCTGCCAAATCCAAAGCACTTGCTCTGGTAAGCTGAACAACTCCGCCCTTAGAAGCACAATAAGAAAGTGCTCCCTTAAAGCCTACTCCTCCAAGAATAGAGCTTATATTTATTATAGAGCCTTTTGTTCCGTTTTTTTTCATTTCTTTTGCAGCATCCCTTATTCCATAAAAAGACCCACTGAGATTAATATCAATTACCTTTTGCCAATCTTCGTCTGATACATCAGTCACTCCTCCCAGCGAACCTATTCCCGCATTATTTACGACAACATCAAGTCCTCCAAAAATCTCTATTGTTTTGGAGATAAGAGTATTTACTTCTTTAGAGCTTGAAACATCACATTTAATATATTTTGCGTTTTCTCCCAAATTTTCAATTTCCTCATTGTCTTCTAAAAGGTCGGAAAAAACAACACTTGCTCCCTCTTTAAGAAATTCTTCTGCAATTTTTTTACCAATTCCGGAGCCTGCCCCGGTAACTATTGCTACTTTATTTTTTAACCTCATATTAATTTTAATTATATTTATAATAAATTTTTGATGTAATCATTATAACATAAAAATTACAATACTTTTCATACTATTTTTTAGACACATCTTCTTTTTCTTCATCTTTTGTTTTTTCCAAATCCTTTTTGGAATTCTCCTCTTTCTTCTCCTTATTTTCAGCTATTTTATTTTTCTCTTCCTTTTCTTTTTCTGTTTCCAGTTTATTATAAATAAAATCTGCAAGCCACAAAAAAAGCACATACAACAAAAAAAACAAAAAACCCACAAGCAAAGGAATCCAAAAAATAAGCAAAAAATCAACAATTATCTTCATGAAAAATTACTATTTATTTTTTACGTGAAATTTTAAATTTCTTGTGCTTACAAATTGAATAAAAAAATAAAGGTGTTATGCTGGAAATAGGTCTATCAAGGTTATTTGAAAATAATAACACATTTTGTTATATAAAAAAATAAAAATACACATATAATGAGAAAGCCATACCAAGTGCTCATATTCCCCTTTATAAAAAGAAACAATAATTTCTATTATGCAATTTTTAAAAGAAGAGATATGGGTATATGGCAAGGAATTGCCGGTGGAGGAGAAAAAGGAGAAAGCCCCTTAAAGACGGCAAAAAGAGAGCTTTATGAAGAAACAAAAATAAAAAACGATAATGGATTTATCTCCTTGTCTTCTATAACAACCATCCCTGCAGCAAATATTCATGGAATAATATGGGGAAAAGAAATTATTATGGTTCCGGAATTTTCTTTCGGTGCTTGTGTTTTTCAAGAAAATATTGAAATTGGAAAGGAGCACGATAAATATCTTTGGCTTAATCTAAAAGAAGCTTCTAAAAAAGTTAAATACGATAGCAACAGATCGGCGTTATGGGAGTTAGATTACAGATTAAAAAACAAACAAAGCAAAAAAGAGATAAATAAAAACAAAACAACAATACTCTCTTATCTAAGAAAATAATAAAAGCCACTCCAGTTGGAATAACTTAATAAAATTACTCTTTAAAGGATATTGCAAAACACCAAAAGAGCGTTGCAAAGCCCCGGTTAAGCAACGCCTCCACTCCTGCTTAAATCCCGGAAAAAGAAAAACCACCCTTAGGGGGGGTAATTCAATAGAATAAGCGCTATTTGTGCTTATTCTGTGGGAGATGCCATACGACATCCCCCTGCGGGGGTATATGCATGATATCTATTCTTGGGAGGTACAATTCTGTACCTCCCTCATCTCCCATACTTTACCTGACTACTTAGGCGTAGCCAGGTGCCGTATGGTACCTGGCTCGGAGACAGGGACTCGAACCCCGATTTCCACGTCCAGAGCGTGGCGTCTTACCATTAGACGATCTCCGAATATTTTATTTATGAGAAGACTATTTTAAATATCTTTCGGTAGCAATTAAGCTCGAGAATACACCTAAAACAATTCCTATCGAAAACTGTATTAATAAAACCATGGAAAGCATTTCCATGAAATACTGATACAAATTAACATCGATAGTGATATCGTAGCTCTGAGGGATAAGAAAACCTACCAGCAAAAGCAAAAGGAAAGAAAGTGTTGCCGCAATAAATCCAATTATTATTCCTTGAAAGATAAAAGAACTACGTATAAATAAATTTGAAGAGCCAACCAGTCTCATGACACGTACCTCTTCTCCAATATTATAAATTGCAAGCTTTATAGTGTTATAAACAAGCAAAATAGAGATAAATCCCAAGACTCCGGCAAAAATAAAAGCGCCCTTTCTTGCATTTTCTGTAATACTAAAAATGCCCTCAATAACCTCTTCTCGGTGGTAAAAATCAACACTATCAACATGCCTTTCGTAATCATCTTCTAAATAATTTGCCAATTGTCTGTAAGTATAAGGGTCTGGTGCGTTTATATTCAAAGATGCGGGAAGAGGGTTATCTACTTCTTCGAGAGCCTCCATTATCTCCGGACGATCTCCAAAGCGTTTAATAAAATTTGTTTTTGCTTCTTCTCTTGAAATATATTCCACCGAGCTCACTTCAAAATTATCTTCAATCTCTTCCATTAACTCAAAAATTATGTCTTCCGAGGCATCTTTTTGAAAATCAACCGTTATGTCAGCCTTACTTTCAACATCTTTAATCAATATTTCCGCAACTCCCCCAATCAAAAAAGTTGTAACAAAAAGAGTAATAACTGTTGTTAAAACTAAAACAGCAACAAAAGAAAGACCGCTCTCACGATAAAAATTCTTCCATGCAAGACGAATTGCTCTCTTTAATGAGTTTATATTTCTGTTTTTTACATTTCTTAAATTTGCTTTTTTCATATTTATTTTTTATTTCCTACAAAATAAATCTTCCTTTTTTAGAATCATTAACAATTTTACCATCTTTTATTGTAACCACCCTCTTTCCTAGATTATTAATAACTTCCTTATCATGTGTTGAAAGAATGATTGTAGTTCCTTCCTCGTTTAAGCTTGTTAAAAGATCTAAAACTTCTTTTGTGCTATAAGGGTCAATATTTCCGGTGGGCTCGTCCGCTAAAATAACATCCGGATTATGAATTAAGGCACGAGCAATAGCCGTCCTTTGTTTTTCCCCTCCTGATAGTTGATGCGGAAAATGAAGAGCTTGCTCAACAAGACCAACGGTATCAAGAACTTCGGGAACATATTTTTCAATATCTTCTTCTGAAATACCGTTAACTTCTAAGGCGTAAGCAATGTTTTCATAAACCGTTTTGGAGGTAAGAAGTTTATAGTCCTGAAAGACCGTACCCATTCTTCTTCTTAACTTGCAAGACTCTCTTGCTTTAACTTTGTGAATATTTTTGCCATCAAAAATAACATCACCTTCTGTTGGCTTTTCTTCTCCCAGTAGAATTTGGAAAAGTGTTGTTTTCCCCGCTCCCGACCTCCCAACAATACAAACAAATTCACCTTTCTCCACCTTAAAAGAAATGTCATCTAAAACCACCTTCTCCTTTTTTGTAAGATAGGCGGGATATATTTTTGTTACGTTATTGAAAAAAATCATCTTTTAATAGGTCTAAATCACCATCTAAAATATTTTCTACATTCGACGTTGTAGTTTGCGTACGCAAATCTTTTACCATTTTATAGGGGTGCAAAATATAATTTCTTATTTGTGTTCCCCAACTTGCCCCATCCCCTTTCTCTTTTGCTTTTTCAATTTCTTGCTCTTTCTTTTTTTCTTCGATATTTTCCAGTTTCGCTCTCAATATTTTCATTGCCGCTCTTTTGTTTTCTCCCTGGAGGCGCTCACTCTGCACACTCACCACAATTCCTGTTGGAAGATGTGTAATACGAATAGCACTCTCTCTTTTATTAACATGCTGTCCTCCCGGACCGGAAGATCTAAAGGTATCTATCTTTAACTCATCTTCATTTATTTTTATCTGCGATTCATTATTATCTATTATAGGAAAAACTTCAACCTGGGCAAAGGAGGTGTGTCTTGTGCTTGACGAAGAAAAGGGCGATTTTCTTACCAATCGATGTGTTCCGCTTTCTTTTTTTAAATACCCAAAAGCATAATCCCCTTTCACTTCTAAAGAAACATTTTTAATTCCAACTCTGCCTTCGGGGCCCCCCGATTCACCATAAGAACAAGAAAGCATTTTTGATTGAAATCCTTTCCTTTCTCCATATCTGCGATACATCCTAAAAAGCATAGAAACAAAATCTTCGGCATCCCTTCCTCCTGCTCCCGAGGATATTTCGATAATTGCATCTTTTCTATCAAATTTACCGGACAAAAGCACTTTAAATCCTTCTTTTTTCAGTCGTTTTTTTATATTCTCAATGTTACTCTTTATTTCTTCTTCCAAGGAAGCATCTACTTTTACCTCACTATAAATCTCTTTTATTTCTCCAATTTCTTTTTCAATCTCCTCTGTCTCTTTAACTTTACTAAGCAAAAAAGAAAGTTTTTTTTGTTTTTCAAGAGCTTTACTGGGAACATCCCAAATATCGGGATTAGAAAGTTCTTCTTCCAATAACCTTATTTTCCTTTTTTTTTCAGAAATGTCAAAGATACTCCGCTAAATAGCGGATTTTGCTTTCCAATTCTCTGATTTCTTTTTTAATTTCCATATGAGCCGGAGGCGGGAATCGCCCCGATACCAGAAGTTGCCCTTGGCAACACGGTATGGGGTAAAAACCCACGACCTATTTATCCCGCTAGAAATGCCGATGAGCCGACGATGGGAATCGAACCCATGGCCTACGCTTTACGAAAGCGTTGCTCTCCCTCTGAGCTACGTCGGCATTTCCAGCAGAGCGTATAAAAACGTTATTACCTTCCTTGGACCTAATATAATCAAGTTTCCGGTATGGAGCTTTTCTAAGCTATCTATGTTTACTCATCTATCCAAGGTAAAAAATCAATAATCTTTTCTAAAACATCTTTTTCCTCTTTCTCTTCTTCCTCTTCTCTTATTACTTCCTCTTCCTCTTCTCGAGAAAGAACAATTACTCTTTCGCCTTCTTTTTTTAAAAGAAGTTGCTCTCTGGCTATTTTTTCTATCTCTTTGTCTACATCTATTTCATTTTCATCTAAATCAAAGTACTCTTTTTGCGCTGATACATTTTCGAGTTGTTCTTGTGTCTCCGTTAAACGAGCACTCGTTATTTTTCTTTGATTCCAAAGATTTAAATTAAAAAAAATAAGTAAAGTAGCCGCTCCTCCAAGCAAAGCAAGCAAAAGAAAATTAATTCCTTTTTTGTTTTTCTTTTTTTTTCTTGCCATTTCTTTATTATAGCGTAATCTTTTTTGCAATAAAAGATTATTTTCGAAAAACTTTGAAATAGGTTTCTTGAGGAATATTTACTTTTCCTTCTTTTTCCATCTTCTTTTTTCCTTTTTTTTGTTTTTCTAAAAGTTTTCTTTTTCTTGTAACATCTCCTCCATACAAGTCTCCGGTTACATCCTTCCTCCGAGCCTTAATTGTTTCTCGAGCAATAATTTTTCCTCCAATTCTTGCCTGAATTGCCACCGCAAATTGCTGAGGAGGTATTGATTCTTTTAGCTTTAAAGCCGTTTTTTTTCCTTCCTCATAAGCTTCTTTCTTGGAAACTATTGTTGAAAAAGCCTCATCTACGCTATAGGCAATAAGAATCTCCATTTTTACCAAATCTTCTTCGTAAAAACCTTGCAATTTATAACCTGCAGAAGCATAACCCTTTGTTGCACTCTTTAAATTATCATGAAAAGAAACTATGACCTTTCTTAGTGGGGCATCATAAACAACAAGCACCCTGCTTAAAGAAAGATATCGGGTATCAATATATTTACCATTTAATTCACCTAAAACCTCCGTCACTTTTCCAAGACTTTCTTCGGGAGTAATTATTTCAAGACGAACCCAAGGCTCTCTTTTTTCTTTTATCCCACTTTCATCAGGCCAATCGGAAGCAGACTTAATTTCTTCTTCCTTATCATTATTTTTAACTACTTTAAAGGTAACAGAAGGCGCAGAAATAATAAGACTTAGCTCGTAATCTCTTCTTAGTCTCTCCGAAATTATCTCCGAATGAAGAGATCCTAAAAAACCACATCTAAAGCCTCTTCCAAAAACTTCTTTAAACTCCGGCTCAAAAGTAAACGCAGGGTCGGTAAGCTTTATCTCATAAAGAGCATCTTTAAAGGAACCGTAATCATCAGGATTTTTGGGATAAAAGCTACTAAAAACCATTGGTCTTGGATCTTCGTATCCCGGCAAAGGAGAGGTATCCTCATCTCTTTTACAAATAGTATCTCCCGACCTAACTACATCAATTTCTTTTATTCCTGTCGCGATATATCCTATGTCACCGGCTTTCATTTTTTTCTGGGGATTCCATTTTGGAGAAAAAAACCCGATTTCTTTTGCCTCACCGCTCGTTTTGGATGCAAAAAAATAAATTTTATCTTTACCCGATATTTCTCCATCAATAACCCTAACATGAGCAACGACTCCTTTATATTGATTATATTCAGAGTCAAAAACAAGAGCCCGAAAAGAATCGCTTTCCTTAGAAGACAAAGAATTTTCTTTTGGAGAAGGTATTCTTTCAATAATCGCACCCAAAACTTCTTCTATGTTAATTCCTTTTTTCCCCGATATTTTGATAATTTCATCTTCTTTAACTCCAAGAGCCTCAATCATTTCTTCTTTTGTTTCTTCCACCATTGCACTATCAAGATCAATTTTATTTATAACCGGAATAATCTTAAAATCTTCTCCCCTCTCTCTTGCAAGATCGAGGTTTGCAAGTGTTTGTGCTTGAATGCCTTTTGTTGCGTCCACAAGCAAAACCGCGCCTTCTACCGCAGCCAAAGAACGAGAAACCTCATAAGAAAAATCAACATGCCCGGGAGTATCAATCATGTTTAATATATGCTCGTTATATTCCATTCTCACCGGACGAAGCTTAATGGTAATTCCTCTTTCTCTTTCAAGATCCATATCATCTAAATACTGGTCCTGCATTTCTTTTTGAGATACTGTTTTGGTTACTTCCAAGAAACGATCTGCAAGAGTTGATTTTCCATGATCAATGTGTGAGATAATGCAAAAATTTCTTACTTTCATTGTTTTATTTTTTCTTAAAAAAAGAATTGTAAATAATCTCCAATTCCGGAGATTTTAATGTTTTAGTAACTCCGATATAGGTTAAAAATGCTATCGTAACAGCAATGATTGATTGTATTAAAACTGAAAAGAAAGTATCAAGAGGAAAAACATTTCCGGCTATTCTAAGTGTTAAAATAATAGCAACACCCATCACAAAAGACCCGAAAAGAGATTTTTCCAAACAACTACGTATTTTCATATTTTCAAATTTTCCCGTTTTTTTCTTTAAAAAGTAAGTAAGTAAAATAAGATGAATTAAGGAAGAAATTAAAAGAGCTAAAGGAAAAGCAATTACCCTAATATCTATAATACCCCCTATCTTTAAAGCTTCTGCCAGAAAAAAACGAAAGAAATTATCAAAACCAAGAAGCCAAACAAACAAAAAAGAAAGAGCTATATTGGACCCCATTGAAATAAGCGAAGCAATTACAGGCGTTCTTGTATCTTGGAAAGAGAAAAAAACTCTAACTAAAACATGAACCAGTGCCGCAGCAAAAAAAGAAAAGGAAAAAATTCCGAGAGAAGCCGCCGTAAGTTGAGTTTCCCACCAACCAAAACCCTCAACACCCAAAACAAGACGAACAATGTAAGCCCTTAAAAGAAAAACTATTACGCTTATTGGGATTATAAGAAAAAGAACCTGCCTTACTACGGAAGAAAAGCTGTTTAAGAATTTATTTTGCTCTTTAGAAGCAAGTGATTTTGAAAATGCCGGAAAAGCAGCTATAGCAAAAGCAACCCCAATAACTCGAACAGGAAAAGATTGCAAGTGATTTGCAAAATTAAAAATTGATATACTTCCGGCAGTCAAAAGAGATGCCAGTGCGGTAATTACAATTATATTTATCTTTGAAGATGCCTGACCAATAATGCGAGGAATTATTAGATAAACAATCTTACGTAACTCTTTTTGTTTTAAGTTTAAAAACGGCTTATAAGAAAATCCGGAAGAAATAGAGGGAGGAATCTGAATAAAAAGATGTAATAAGGAACCTAAAATGACTCCGTAAGCAAGACCGGTAATTCCAAATTGCGGAGTAAAAAAGATAATTCCAAAAATAATCCCCACGTTATAAAAAATAGGGGCCAACGAATAAGCCAAAAATCTATCAAAATACTGCAAAATTCCGGAAAAAAGGCTGGAAACCCCTAAAATAATGGGACTAAGAAGCATTAATCTGGTAAGAAAAACCGTCTGACTAAGCTCTGCTGTAGAAAAGCCGGGAGCAATCAATTTCATAATATAGGGAGTAAAAATAAAAAGAACAGTACAAAGAAAAATCAAAGAAAGTAAAAGAACATTAAAAGTGTTATTTGCAAGATCCCATCCTTTCTCTTTTTTTTCCTTAAGTGTAGTAGAAAAGACTGGCAAAAAAGCAGCGACAATGCCTCCTGTTATTAATATCCCATATATAAAATCAGGTATCCTGAAAGCAGCAAAATAAATATCAATACTAATCATGCCTTCAAGGTGCATATGAGCGTAACGAATAAGAATGCGGTCTCTAAGAAGCCCCAAAATTGCACTCACTCCCACCGAAAATGCAATTAAAGATGCAGAGAAGGTTATTGTCGTTGATCGGAGATTTATAATTTTCTTAATCATTATCTCAATTTAAATATAAAAAGCCCAAGCAAGCAATAAGCCGAATTCTGTAACTCTTTTAATCTTACTTTCAAATAAAAGCAAATAAAAAGAGAGGTAATCATTTATCTTTGACTTTGAATTACTTCAAAGCTCTAAGCGAGCCACCCTGCTAAAACACACATATGTATGCGTCCAGCATGCTTGCTCTTGCACTCGGGTAGGGATTTAGCCGTTTCAGCTGAGCTTTTGGTAAAATACCTTATGGCTCAATTCGTCCCACTACGCCCTTTCGGGCTTTGTGGGACGCCCTCTTCTTTCCAGAAAAAGGCGTCTCTGCTCGCACCCCTCGCCTCACGGCGGACGGGAATTACCCGCTACCTTGCTCCCCTTTGACAAGCTCAGGGGGAGTGTTCGGACTTTCCTCTCTTTGTTAAACTTATTTTAACAAAAAAGCTTAAATCAAAGAGCGATTACCTTGCTTGCTTGGGCGTGTATATACTGACACAAAAAAAGCTTAGTGTCAATTGTTTTTATTGCCCTCACAAAGGAAAAGAGGAGTTTTCGTAACTCCCCTTTGTTATAGGGTTTTTTGCTCTATTTTTTTTACGGCTTGCCTATTATTCTTATCATATAAAGTCTTTTATCCGCATCCCGAAATTGAACTATTTCGTTTTCTTTTGCCGCTAATAGCTTTACTCCGATTGGTGTATCCTTATCAACGACAACAAGATCATGTTCAAAAATGGAACGCGAAAGATTATCTTTTACAATAATCTTTCCAAAGCATGTATCGGCCTCATCGCAATTACCAATACACATTTTAAAACAATCCTCGTGAGCTTCTCCACTACACAAGGAAATACTTGCCTCCATCTCGAGAACCAACCTTTCTCCGGGCCTGCTAAGAGATTTTTCTATATATTTTTTTATATACTCTTCCCTTGCAGGGTCCTGACTCTCGATTGCCGCTTCGTTTCTACAACTGGAACTACTGTAAACTTTCTTTTCTAGCAAAAAAAATCATCTCCCTTTTTTTTGATAATGAGCAAAAAACCCTAAAATCCCTCTACTTTTTATTTTACAAACTTTTTTCAAAAAATCAATACACGCCTTTTTCTTTTAACGCTTTATTTGCTTCATTTCTGTAAAGACAAAAATCACATTCCGGGTCTGATTTTGGAACAATTTCTGAGTCAAGCACTTCTTTGATTTTGTAAAGCTCTTTTTCTATCCAAGAGTCATCACCTTCATAGGGTATAAGGGTAATATCAAATTCTATTTTACCATCAAAAGCCTCTTTATCCGTTCTTCCGTTACAATAGACAAAATAACCCGTATCGGAAACTTCGAGATTATTCTTTCTTAAAAGCCATTGATAAACTTCCATTTGCCTCTTATAAGAGTCTTGCCACTCCTTGTTTAACTCCACAATATCTTCTTCCTTGCTTGTAGCTTTATAATCAACTACAATATACTCCCCCGAATTGGAAATCCACAAATCATCAATTGCTCCACTAATAATAAAATTTGTTGGCTTATGATGAAATTGCACGCCTTTAAAGTTTTCTCGCCAATCCTCAATATTTTCGTGTTTTGCGGGAATAGCGTCTATTTTATACTTTTCCAAAAGAGGATGCTTTGTTTCTTCTTCTCGATGACCATCGAATTCTTGCTTGAGTAATTTATCAACAGCAGAATTTATTGCAAAAGGAAATCCCGGAGGAGTTCCCACACCAAGCCTTCTATCAATGTAAAAGCATTGAGGGCAATTTAAAAAAAGATCTATTTTTGACCTACTTAACTTAAAAGGCTTTTCCTCCTTTGGATTATAAATATTTCTGGTTCTTTTTCCTTTATAATATTGAGACATTATAAATCTATTTTATTTGACTTGTAAGTACGTGCAAAGTGTATAAACCACAAACAGCAAAAAGAAAAAGAAACAAGTATATGTAGTCAAAGAAAAAATCACTCCAATAAGATCCCAAAACAATACCGAGTGACAAAACAGCAGTTTCGTAAAAAATAAGTTGCCACCATTTTATATTAAAAGACATCTAATCTTTTACCATTATATGAAAAAATTTCTTATTCTTTCTCCATTTTATTATTTCATTTTTCAATTTTTTCGGTCGTACGTCTTCTTTTTGAAAGTCCTTTTCTTTGATAAGAAAAAAATCAATATGCTCTTCCCTGCTTTTTAATTCTACTTCTTTGGAGTTTGTAAAATAAACAAAGTTAACTTCTTGCCTTTTCGTGCCTTTCGAAAAGTAAATATTTTCAACAACACCAATAAGCTTTAATTCATTTACCTTCAAGGAAAGTTCTTCCTGAAACTCTCTTTTTAATGCTTTTTTTGAAAATTCATTAAATTCAACATGCCCTCCCGGAAAAAAATAGTAGTCATTATTTTTTTCTTTGCACAATAAAAATCCTTCTTTTTTTAAAATAACTGCTCTGCTAATTATTTCTATTTTTTTCATAAAAGTTTTTTTCTAATTTTCTTACCTGCGCCTCACTAAAGCCAAAATGATGTGCTATTTCGTGATACACCGTTCTTTTTACCGTTTTTTTTATTTTTTCTTCTGTTTTTGCAAATCTCTCGATTGATTCTTGAAAAATGGTAATTTTGTCGGGTAAATTTCCGCCAAAACCTCTCCCCCACACATTTTTGGGAACTCCTTGATAAAAACCCAACAAAAAACTATTTTTACGAACTCCTCCCCTTTTTCTTTCAATATAGCGACTTGGTTTTTCTTCAACGCAAATTGCAACATTGTCCATTTTTTCTCTAACCTCTTTAGGAAGCTCTTTTACAGCTTCTTTAACCAATTTTTCAAATCTTTCAGGGTCCATAAAATAAAAAAAGCTACTTCTAATTATTAATTATGCGAGAATGATGACTTTATTGTAGCTAAAATAATTCCATTGATGCTATTATTTCTTTCACGTGATTGTCATTTCTATGCCACATTTCCCGCGGCAACACAGGTCCTCCGTAACCAAACCTAAAAACAAAAATATATCTTCCATAAGAAAAAATATAATACTGATAACCATCGTAACGGTGATCTCCTTCTTTTGTAACTTTCAAAACATTTTTATCTCCCACCTTAATTTCATGCCCTTGAGTCATCCAAGGATCAAATATTTTCTCTCTGTCCTCTTGCACATCCCCCTCTTCTATTATTTGATTAGTTCTTCTTATAAAATCAGCAGAGCTTATTTTTCCGTCATCTCGTGCATCAGCGGTGGCCGCAACATCATACCACTGTCTTGCCGTAAAAAGATTGATATTTATATAAACTCTCTTTTCGATATTATAACCAATCTCACCATCGATATAAACAAGAGGAGATTTTCCTGAAAAATTAACTCCGGAAACCTGATAGTAAGTATTAAAGTCTATTTTTCTTTGAGAATAATAATCTTCTCTTAGGGCATGATGAAAAAAAGAAAGAGTAACATCTTCGTTTAATTCCCATTCTCGGGGATAAATAATAGAGTAACCAAACTCTTCACTTTCATAAACTTCTCCAACATAAATATCATCATCTTCTTCTTTTTCGGGATCCCCTTCTCTAAGATAAAAGTAAAAGATACCAAAAAACAAAACAATAACCAAAAAAACAATTATGCTCTTTTTTCCTTTTATCATATTCCTATCTATATATAGTATTATTTCAGTTTAACAAAGAAGATAAAAATATCAACTTTCTTCAATTACTCTTTTTAAGTGATTTATCTTCCTTTTTGCTGCCTTTTCTCCGCTGGCAATAACATCCTTTCCCTTGATAAATTTACTCCAAGAAATGTTCCCCGTCTTGGGCAAAATTGTTACATCAGCCTCTTTTGTATTATTTTCTGCCAAATGAAAACGTAAAATATTTAAAGAATTGCTGGCAACACCGTAAAATCCTAATTTTTCACGCACATTTCTTCGGTCAAAGTAATTACTATCCAAATTAACAGCAATAACAACATCTGCTCCCATTTCTTTTACCACCCTCACGGGAACAGGAAGAGAAAGTCCTCCATCTCCAAGAACTCTTTTTTTAATCTTAATTGGCTTAAATACTAAAGGAAAAGAAATGCTTGCTCTTATTGCCTGCGCAGCATCACCTTTTTTTATAATAACAGATTCGCCATTTTTTAAATCGGTAGCCACTACGGAAAAAGGAATCAAAAGATCTTCAATTTTTTTTTCTTTTGTTTGGCTTTCAATAAAGTCTTTTACTTTTTTTCCTCCAATAAGCCCACTCCTTAACGCCGGATCAATCAAAGAAAAAGCTTTTCTTAAGTCAGCATCCAAAACTACCTTTTCTATTTTTCTTATATCTTTTGTCGCTGCATAAGCTCCCCCCACCAAAGCACCTATGCTTGATCCGGCAACATAGTCAATTGATATATTGTTTTTTTCAAGTACTTTAATCACTCCTATATGCGAAAGACCTTTTGCGCCTCCACTTCCCAGTGCCAAACCAATTTTAATTTTTTTTCTTGATTTCATGTTGTATTTTATAAAAGTACTTGCCTTTTTAGAGTATAAAAATTTTAAGGAAAAAATCCCGCTTTTTACGGGATTTTTAAAAGGCAAATTTATTTAAATTTTTTATTCCCGATTTATCTTGAGGGTGGCTTTGTGAGTCTAGTTTTTCTTCATTTATATCTTCGGGAAAATTATTTTCCTCTTCTTTTTCCTCTACGTTAATTATTTCTAAAAAATCTTTATTTTCTTTGACTCCTTCCTCTTTTCCTTCTCTTTTTTTATAATGGTCATCTTCTTCTCTAAAGAAGGAAATAAAATTTAACGCATCCGTAAGATCTTCCATTGGAATAAAATTTTCCGGCGGCTCAATACCAAAACTTTTATTAAAGTTTTTAAACCTAAAATTTGAGGAAATTAAAGTAGTAGAGCTTTTGGCTTCTTCTTTTCCAATTTCAAAATCAAAATTTATCTTGTAAATATAATTTTCATCCGCCCAAACATAAACACTCATATTTTCTTGCAAGCTTTCAATTACTTCGACTATTTTTTGCCTCTCTTCTTCCTCTTTTATAAAATCATCAAAATCCTCAACTCCTATTTTTCCTATAAAATAGTATAGATCTTCTTCTAGAAAATCGATAAACTCTTTTGTGTCAATATTAATCTCATACTTACTCACTTCTTTGCCATCTAAGTACTCCCTTTCTTCGCCTTTTATCAAAAGTATGTCTCTTTTCAAAAAACTCTCTACAAGCTTGTGAGCCGCTTCTTCTATTTCTTTTTCATCTATATCTTCTCCCCCCTCTAATTCTTCAATATCTTCAAGGGAGACAAAAATCCACTCCCCTACTGCTTTTTCACTTATTTCACGTGGAATAAGCATCGTTATCATAAAAGGCAATTTTTCTACCTTTAAGTAAAGATTTTCTTTATAAATAACAATTGAAAGAGGAAGAGAAATTCCCAAATTCATTCCCATTTCTTGAAAATCTCCACGAAAATAAATATCTCCGCTCATTTTTTCATTGGCAAAATCCGCATTCATTTCTCCCGTGAAATTAAATTTTCCCATCTTTTTTTCGTCCTCTATGTTTTCAATAGCTACATCAAATTCCACAGTATAAGAATCAAGACCTTGCATATTGCTTGCAGCTTTTATAAGTTGTATTTTTTCCGAGTACTCAAACGAATAATACAAGAGGCCCGCAAAAATAAAAAAGAAAAATATAGCAACACCTATTACTTTTCCTTGAAACATTTAATTTTGAATTTAACCTTATAAACTACTTTACTTAATTAGACTAAGGAATATTTTTTTAATAAAAAATTTATTTTCTCTTCTTTTTCTTTACCGTGACCACCTATTTTTTTAATAACCTCGGATATTGTCTTTTCAGTAAAAAAATTGTTCTTTTTTTTGCTAAAAAATTTATCGGCAAGACAAATAATTTCTTCTTCTATTGATATTGGAATCATATCTCTTTTGGGTAGTGGAAGATTATTTTCTTTAATATCTCTTAAAGTTATTCCCACTCCAATATGTCTTTCACATACAAGGGCGTGCTTTTCAAGCCCCTCTTTTTTTAAAATCTCGGCTCCCAAAACTCCATGCAAAATGTATTCTTTGTCTCCATAACAAAATATTTCCGGCGAATCGGTTAAAATCATTCCCATATCATGCACTAATGATGCTTCTTTAATAAATTGAATATCGGGATTAAGATGCTTGTTTTTTTCTGCAATTTCCAAGGCTTTACGCGAAACAGCTTTTCCGTGAGATAAAAGAACATTGCGAGCGGAATTATTTTTCAAATAATACTTATCAATAATTTTTTTGACATCCATTTTAAAAAATAGTTCTATCCTACATATTATCAATACAAGCTCGCCTTTCTCTTACTTGAGAATTATACTCGTCTATTAGCTTGTTTTTGGAAGTAACAACCTTATCGTGTTCTTTTCCGAGTTGATTGTACTTAAAAGATTTTTCTGCATGAAGACTCCCTCCTTTTTCATCTATATTATCAATTTCTTCTTCAAGCTGCCTTCTTTTTTCAACTATTTCTTCAATTTGTCTTTTTTTATTATCAATTTCTTCTTTAAGAGATTCATCAACTTCGGGGCAGGCAGAGACAGGTGTAGAAAAAACCTGAACAGCCATCCAAATTTCTCTATCTTCAAACATCCCCTTTCCCGCTGCCACACCTATCTCCATATATCTTTCATTTAAAATATTTTGCCGATGACCGGGACTATCCATCCAGGCAAAAACCACATCTTCATCGTCTCTATAAGTTCCTTTTGCTAAATTGTCTCCAATAAATAAAAATTCGTAAGTTGATTTTTTTGCAATATCACCAACACTTTCTCCCGAAGGAGAAACATGCGCAAAGTAATTGCCTTCAAACATATCATCCAGCTTTATCTGCGCAATTTCATTTAGCTTGTAGTTTTCTTTTAAAATTTCTCTATTAAAATTTTCACGTTGTTTGTTTGTTTGTTTAATGATACCTTCTCTTGTTAAAAATCCTTCTCCATTTTCCTCATTTTCTTTAACTAAAGGTCCCGGAGAGTACGTTTCATCTTCCAAGTGGTCTAATTCTTGCGTAGAGTCAGGAGACTTTATTTGCACGGAAAAATCTTTTCCAACAAAGTCAGAAACAAAACCCCTCACACTGTCTCCAAGCGAAAAGTAGAAAAAGGAAAATATTCCTCCGGCCATTATTATGACAAAAATAAAGCCAATAATTGTTTCTTTATAGCGCATATTTTGTTCTGTTAGCTTAATCAAAAGACTTTACGTATATTTTTAATTATAAATCAATAAATAAGATAAAGCAAAATAACTTAAAAATCAAGTTATTTTACGATTTAATGCAGTCTTTTATTCCGTAATCTCCAACTCTTGTTCTCTTTAAATGAAAAAGAGTTCCTCCGGTACCCATACTCTCTCCTGCTATATTGGCAATACTTCTAATATAACAACCACTACTACAAGAAATTTTCAAGCTTATCACTAGGTATTTATTTTGTTTTCTTTCATCCAATATTTTTTCCCAGTTTTCTATAATTCTATTTTGACGAAAATCTCCTTTCACTTTTATAAGCTTTTCTAAAATTTTTTCTTTAAGTCTTTTTTCCGTAATAAACTCACTTTGCAATACCTTAATTGAGTAGATTTTTGCCTCTTTTTGGGGAATCTCTATCTCGCAAAGCCTTCCCTCTCTTGCCCACCAAAAAAGAGGCTTTTTCTTGACTCTATAAGAAGAAAAAGGAGGAATAGAAAAAGAAAACTCTCCTTCCATTTTTTTAAAAATCTTTTCAATTTCTTTTTTATCTATTTTTTTTCTTTCTCCTTTTTGAGCAATTCCAAGAATGTCATAAGTATCAGTGGTAAATCCAAAAAGAATTTTTGCCTCGTATTCTTTATCAAGTCTCAAATAATCTTTAAAGTTTTTTAAACTTTCTCCTTTCACGAGCAAAACAACTCCTTCAGCCAAAGGATCCAATCTTCCGGCATACCCTATTTTTTCCCTTTTTAGTTTGAGGTTTTTTTCTTTTACAAAATTTATTGCATCAAGCGGAGACTGTCCCACCGGCTTATAAATCGCCATTACATTTTCTTTTTCTTTTTTTTGCATATTGCTTATTATAACAAAAAACCGCCCAAAGGGCGATTTTTTGTTATTTCAAAAGAACTGATAAATTTACGAAATCCATTCTGCTAAAATTTCTTTTCTTACTCCTTCTCCTCTCCCTAAAAGCTCAATAACATTTCTTTTAAAGAGGGCAAAAATAATCGTTATTAGGGTAAGTGGAATTCCTCCGTAATCAATTACTTTGTTTCCCGTAATACCGGTTGGAGCCTCTGTAGGAGGTCCTTTTTCCTCGCCTTTAATAACTTTTATTATTGCCGTATCTTCAAGAGAGTCTTTCTTGGAAGATGCTTTTACTGTGTTGGTTAGTGTTGTGGTTCCAACCTCAAAGTTATCTCTTGAGGCAACTTGAGCATCAAAAGAAATTGTTTTTGATTGATTCTTAGTGATAAGATCAATCATTATCCCATCAGTAATATCTCCCGAAACACTTTCTCCGTCAATTTTCAAATTTCCTTTGTAGTTGATATTTTCAGGCATAATATCTCTTAAAGAAATATCATAAACATCTTTATCTCCGGCACTTACCTTAATGGAAAAAGAAATTTCTTCTCCGGGAGCCACTGTAATGCTATTTAGCCAATCTCCTTCTTCTTCCAAGCTTCTTACTTTTTTATAAACATCCATTGCTTTTCCCGGATCAATTTCACGATCCTTGGTTCTACAAACCGCTCTGGCAATTTCATTGGAGCTACCAAAAAGTCCGTCACGTAAATAAAAGGTATATTCCGTATCAGGAGAAAGTCCTGTGCGCGTATAAGTTCCCGCTCCCTGAGAAAGTTGTCTTATTCTGCTCGATCCCATAAAAAGAGATGGTGATAATATGTCTTCAGAAGAATAAGAAAGGGTAAT
>PWJI01000001.1 GCA_003560095.1 Candidatus Nealsoniibacteriota bacterium | reverse complement strand
TAGGGCTTGACACCTTTTTTCGCTTTGATAGAATAAGTTTGGGTCGGAAGGCACGTACTCATAAGAATTGGAGTTAACGCTTCCGGCCCTTTTATTTGCACCCAATAAAAAGTGTTTTGTTGGGTATAAATAAAAGCACTAAGCAATTCTAAAATGATAAAAGAAAAGGTTTCTCTAAAAGAGTACAACTCTATGAAGATTGACTGCCTTGCTTTATATTTTTTAGAAGCAAAGAGCAAGGAGGATGTTGTTTTTGGAATAAAATTTGCCAGAGAAAAGCAAATTCCTTTTTTTGTTTTAGGGAAAGGTAGTAATGTTATTTTCCCCCCTCTTTATAGTGGTTTGATTATCTTTCTTTCAATGAAAGATTTTAAGATAAAAGAAGAAAATGAAAAAATTGTTCTTTTTGCTGACGCGGGTGCCTTTCTTCCCGAAGTTGCAAAAGAAGTTTCTTTAAAAAAGGGAAAAGGCATTGAGTGGGCCGGAGGAGTTCCGGGAACCGTTGGTGGAGGTGTTAGAGGGAACGCGGGAGCTTTTGAGGACTTTATGGGAGATTATGTTAAGGAAGTAGAGGCCTTAAATGTAAAGACCCTGCAAAAAGAGAGCTTTGATAAAGCTTCTTGTAATTTTTCTTACAGGGAGAGTTTTTTCAAGAGAAAGGGTTATTATGTTGTTTTGAATGCAAAAATGATTTTTCCCAAAAAAAAGACGGAAGATGGAAAGTTTGAAGAATACTTAAATTATAGAAAAGAAAATCATCCCAGCAATCCCTCTGCCGGAAGCGTCTTTAAAAATCCAAAAGTAGATGATGATTTTTATTTACGCTACCCCGAAACTGAAAAATTTAAAAAAATGGGCTTTGTCCCGATGAGGTTTTTAATTGAAAGTTGTAATTTGAAAGGAGAAAAAGAGGGTGGAGCTCAGATATCTTTAAAGCATCCTAATTTTATTATTAATACAGGGAGTGCTACCGGAGAAGATGTAAAAAAATTAATAGAAAAAATAAAGAAAAAAATAGAAGAAAATTACGGCATTAAAGTAGAGGAAGAAGTTGAGATTTTGTGATTTTCAGTTTGCCAAATAGATGAGATTTGCTAAAATTTATATATTATTAAGTAACTAAACAAAAATGGAAGTTATTATCAAAGCAAAAAATATAGAACTTACTCCTCATTTAAAGGATTATGCAGAAAAGAAATTAAGATCGGCTTGTCGCTTTATACCAACACTTCTTGAGAAAGAAAAAAGAGATAAAGATAGTGCAGGTAAAGAGTTTGACAGAATTTTATTAGAGGTTGAAATTGAGAAAATAACAGGAGAAGAAAAGGGCAAGATATTTCGAACAGAAGCACAAATGATACTTCCCGGGAGAGTTATAAAGGGAGAAGATGTTGCCGAGACAGTGAAAGCCTCTATAGATGAAGTAAAATACGAGCTTGAACGTCAGGTAAAAGAATACAAAAATAAAGCAGAAACATTAAAAAGAAAAGGAGAGCAGAAGGCAAAAAGAAAAAGGTACTAATTACGGTTTTATAATTTTTTGTTTTGTTAAATAAAAAATAAAAAACGAGACCGGTTTTAGGTTTTGTTTATTTTTTTATGTTTTAATATGTCTTTTTTTAATAAAATATTTGGAGATCCAAACGAAAAATATTTAAGTTCTATCAGACCTCTTGTTTCTAAAATAAATGACCTGGAAAAAGAGATTAGTGCTCTTTCAGATAATGAAATAAAAGACAGGTCGGAGAAACTTAAAGATAGAGCAAAAGAGGAAAGTACGGATGATTTATTACCGGAGGCTTTTGCTTTGGTTCGTGAAACAGGAAAAAGAACTCTTGAGCAAAGACACTATGATGTTCAACTACTTGGTGGAATTGTATTACATCAAGGAAGAGTTGCAGAAATGAAAACGGGAGAAGGTAAAACTCTTTCAGCAACACTTCCCGCATATTTAAATGCACTTTCAAAAAAAGGAGTTCATATAATAACGGTAAACGATTATCTGGCAAGAAGAGATACTGTTTGGATGGGGCAAATTTATCACTTTTTAGGTCTTTCGGTTGCTTGTATAAACGATAGGCAATCTTTTTTATATGACCCTGAATATAAATCGGGACAAGAAGAAAAAGACGATACAAGAGATATGCTTGGCTCTTTTCATATTGAAGAAGACTTTTTAAAGCCTTGTAGTAGAAAAGAGGCTTATAATGCCGATATTACTTACGGAACAAACAACCAGTTCGGTTTTGATTATTTGCGTGACAATATGGCTTTAAGCATTGAAGATAAAGTTCAGCGAGGATTTAGCTATGCAATTATTGATGAAGTTGATTCCATTTTAATAGACGAGGCAAGAACGCCTCTTATCATATCGGTTCCCGAAGAAGGGGAGGAGTTTGAAAGTAAAAGAGAAATGTATAAGGAGTTTGCTTCTCGTATTGTACCCAACTTAAAAGCTCAAGAGGATTATGAGGTTCACGAAAAAGAAAAAACAGTTACGCTTACTCAGGAGGGGATAGACAAGGTTGAGAAAATGCTTGGCGTAGAAAATATTTATGACGAAAAGGGGATAAATTCAGTGCATCATTTAGAACAAGCTCTTCGCGCTCAAGCCAAGCATCCCCAGACAAACAAACCTCTTTGGGAAAAAGACTCTAATTATGTAATAAAAGATGGAGAGATTGTTATTGTTGATGACTTTACGGGAAGATTGATGCCTGGAAGAAGATGGTCGGGAGGTCTTCATCAAGCAATAGAAGCAAAAGAAGGAGTTCCAATAAAGCCCGAGTCAAGCACAATGGCCACAGTTACTTTTCAGAACCTCTTTAGAATGTACGAGAAAATTTCCGGAATGACCGGAACGGCAACAACCTCTTCCGAAGAGCTCTTTAAAGTTTACGGAATGGAGGTAACCGTGGTACCCACTCACAAGGAGCTTATTAGAAAATCTTTACCCGATTTGGTTTACAAAACACAAGAAGCAAAATTAAATGCTGTTGTGGCTGAAACGAAAAAAAGAAACGAAAAGGGTCAACCAGTTCTCATTGGAACGGTCTCTATAGAAAAGAATGAAATAATCTCTAAAATGTTGAAACGTGAAGGTGTTTCTCACGAGGTTCTTAATGCAAAAAATCATGAAAAAGAAGCGGAAATAATTGCGCAAGCCGGAAGGGTTGGAGGAGTGACTGTGGCCACTAATATGGCTGGTAGGGGAGTTGATATAATTTTAGGAGGAAATCCTTCAAGCAAAGAAGAAGCAGAAAAAGTTCGTAATCTTGGAGGTCTTTTTGTTCTTGGTACAGAACGTCACGAAGCAAGAAGAATTGATGATCAGCTCAGAGGGCGTTGTGGAAGACAAGGAGATCCCGGAGAAAGTCAATTTTTTGTCTCTTTGGAAGATGACTTGATGAGAATTTTTGGGGCAGAAAGAATTCAAGGATTAATGAATAGATTTAATTTACCTGACGATCTTCCCATTGATGCAAAATATGTCTCCGGAATTATTGAGTCGGCACAAAAGAAAGTTGAGGGTCATCATTTTGATTCACGAAAGCATGTCCTGCAGTACGATGAGGTTCTTTTTAAGCATCGTAGTAAATTTTACGAGTTAAGAGATGATATTTTAAGAAGAGCCGAAATTGAGGATCGTAGTTCAGAAGATAGCTTGCGCGCCTATATTCTGGAGATTTTTAAAAAACACGAAAGAAGCGAGGATGATTATCTTAAAAAAGAAAAAGAAACAGAAGATTCTATAAATAAAAGAATAAAAGAAGGTGACGAAGATAAAAACACGGACGAGGAGTTACGAAAAATAGAAAAGTTTGTTATTTTAAGAACAATGGACTTTTTATGGAAAGATCATTTGACAATGATGGATGAACTAAGAGAAGCTGTACGTCTTAGAGCTTATGGGCAAAAAGATCCTCTTACCGAGTATAAGAGAGAAGGGCATAAGGCATTTAAAGATCTTATGGTAAATATTGAGATAGAAGTTATTGAAAGAATATTAAAAGTAAATGTTCCCAAAGCAAGGCCTGCAGGTCAAAGATTAATTATTAGAAAAAGAAATGATTCCGGTAGAAAGGGAATTAAGATAAAAAAAGTTGGGAGAAACGAGCCTTGTCCTTGTGGAGCAAAAAAGGAAGATGGAAATCCTTTAAAATATAAAAATTGTCACGGAAAAGGAAGTTAAAAATAAATTATTGACAAAAGAGAAAAAAAGTGTCATATTAACAAGCATGAAAATTAAGTATATAAATCTAATTTTAATTATATTGTTGGCATTTTTTGCCGGAATTGTTGTTTTTCCCGCTCAGATTAATAAAGCTATTGATTTTGCCGATGATAATTTTTCAATTTCTTTGCCAAAAATAAAAGAGAAAGATTTTATGTTTGGGCTTGATCTTCAGGGAGGTGCCTACCTTCTTTATGAGGCCGATCTTTCCGAGATTCCCGCAGGAGAAAGAATTGAAAGAATGGAGGGGCTGAGAAATTTAATTGAACGAAGAATTGATCTTTTCGGTATTGCTGAGTCATCTGTTCAAGTAAGAGGAGAAAGACTTGCGGTTGAAATTCCCGGAGCTCATGACTTAGATGAAGCAATGACAATTATTGGAGAGACTCCTTTTCTTGATTTTCGTGAGATAACCGATGATTTTGAAGAAAAATACGAGAAAAAGTGGGAGGAGATAGAAGAGCATTTTGGCAAAGAAAGATTTTAAATAAGCGAAGAAGAAATAATAAGTTTAGATGACGAAAAGATAGAGGATTGGGAAATTATTTTTGACAATCCTTTTCAAAAAACAGAGCTTACCGGAAGACATCTTGAAAATGCAAGCGTTGCTATGCATCCGGTAAGTCAAGATCCAATAATTTTATTAAATTTTACCGATGAAGGTGCTGAAATTTTTGAAAAAATTACTCAGCGTAACATAGGTAAACCACTGGCGACATTTTTAGACGACGAGATTCTTCAGCAGGCGACAGTGCAAGAAAAAATATCCGGCGGAGAGGCTCAGATTACAGGTGCATTTTCTGTTGAAGAAGCTTATGAAATTGCCCGTGATCTTAGGATTGGGGCTTTACCTGTTCCAATTGAGCCTGTTTCTCAAAGAAGCATTGGTACGGCCCTTGGAGAAGAATCTTTAAATCGCTCTCTGCGCGCAGCGATTATTGGATTTCTTTTTGTCTCTCTTTTTATGATTATTATTTATCGACTTCCCGGCCTTTTGGCCGTTATTTCTCTTTCAATTTACGTGTTATTGGTTTTGTTTTTATTTAAAACGGTTCCGGTTACTCTTACGCTTTCCGGAATTGCCGGTTTTATTCTTTCGGTTGGAATGGCGATTGATGCCAATATTCTTGTTATTTCAAGATTAAGAGAAGAAATAAGGTCCGGGAAAGATGTGAAAAAGAGTATCGAAGAAGGATATAAAAATGCGTGGTCTTCGATTAGAGACGGAAATATCACCACTTTGATGGTTGCTATTATTCTTTTCTTTATTACTACTAGTTTTGTGCGAGGGTTTGCCATTACTTTGATTTTAGGAATTTTGGTAAGTCTGTTTTGCGCTATGATAGTGAGTCGTGGTCTTTTGTTTCTTTTTGAAGAAGGAAAACCGGCAAAAGAAAAAGATTTGTGGGTTTAGGAATGCATTAATTATTAAAAATTTTAGGAAAATAACGGAAAGAAGAGTATATTTTTTATTTAAAATATGAAATTTCAATTTACCAAATATAGAAAATTTTATTACGGGGTTTCTGCCTTCCTATGCGTTGCATCGGTTGTTTTTATTCTTTTTTTGGGACTTTTACCGGGGATTGAGTTTGCCGGAGGGAGTGTTTTGGAGGTTGAATATGAAGAAGAGAGGCCGGAAACTAGAGAGGTTGAAAGAAAACTTGCAAACGCAGGCGTATCAAGAACAAATATTCAACCACTGGAGGACAATCGTTTTCTTATAAGAACCGATATGGCAGATGAAGAGACTTATGCGAGAATAATGGGTGCACTGGAGGGAGCTACGGAAAAAGACTTTGAAGCTATTGGCCCTACTATTGGGGAAGAGTTAAAAAATATGTCTTTTTTGGCAATTTTGATTGCCTCTATTTTGGTTATTATTTATATTGCCGTTAGTTTTCGTAGTGAAGACGGATCGGTTAGCTCTTTCAAGTATGGAGTGATAGCGGCGGGAATAGCTTTTTTGCATGACGTTCTTATTGTTTTGGGTGTTTTTGCTCTTTTGGGTCATTTTTACGGCGCACAAGTCACAATACCGGTTGCGGTTGCCTTGCTTACTACCATTGGATATTCAATCAATGATACGGTAGTGATTTTCGATCGTATTCGTGAGAATTTGCAAAAAAATAAAAGTGGAAAAGATACTTTGGAAAAGGTAGTAAATGATAGTCTAAATCAAACTGCCGGGAGGTCTCTTGGAACGTCACTAACTACTCTTTTTGTTCTTTTTGCTCTTCTTTTATTGGGTGGAGCTACGCTTTATTATTTTGTTTTAGCTCTTATTTTGGGAATTTTTCTTGGAACTTACTCTTCTATTTTTCTTGCGGGGTCGTTTGTTTTGGATTGGAATAATTTGACGAAGAAAGAAAGATAAAGTATAAATTAGAAAAGTAAAAAAATTACTTACTCCAAAATAAATCATAAGTATATTAAAAAAATGTTTGAGTACAATAAAATTTGCGAAGAACTTTTAGCTCTTTTGCCCGGAAGAACAAAAAAAATTGTTTCCCGACGTTTTGGGCTTTTTAATAAAGAAAGGGAGACACTTGAATTTATTGGAAAGGAGTACAATATTACCCGTGAAAGGGTTCGTCAAATTGGAAAAGACGGAGTTCGTCAAATTAAAAAAAAGGTAGGAGACTACAAGGAGGTTTTCTCTTTTTTTGACAAGGAAATAGATAAATTCGGAGGGCTAAAAAAAGAGGACTCTTTTGTAAATATTTTAAACAAGAACAATGAATGTGAAAATTGCATTGTTTTTCTTTTAAATATTAGTAATTCTCTTTCACGAATTTCCGAAAACGAAAATTATTACAGCTTATGGATAAAAGAAAAGGATTCTCTTAAAAAAGCTCAAAAAGAAATAGAAAAAGTTGTAAAAAGACTAAAAAAAGAAAACAAGCTTCTTTCTTTTAGTGAGCTTTTGGAGAAAGCCGACGTTCCGGAAGATTTTTTGTATTCTTATTTGGAAATATCCAAGCGCGTGGTTCAAAATAAAGAGGGTCTTTTTGGTATTAATATTTGGCCTGAAATAAACCCAAAAGGGATTAAAGATAAAGCATATTTAATTTTTAAAAAAGCGGGAAAACCTCTTCACTTTAGAGAAGTTTCTTCATCTCTTGGTAAAAATGCAAATCCTCAAACAACTCACAACGAGCTTATTAAAGATTCTCGTTTTGTTCTTGTTGGTAGAGGAGTTTACGCGTTAAGAGAATGGGGATATATGCCGGGAGAAGTTAAAGAGGTTATTCGTGAAATATTAAAAAAAGAAGGAGCTCTTGATAAAAAAGATATTATAATCCAAGTTGAAAGACAAAGGATAGTAAAGAAAAATACAATAATTCAAAACTTAAGCAATAAAAAGTATTTTATAAGAACTCCCGATGGCAAATATACTGTCGCCTAGCAACATACTCTCAAGACAAGTTGAAATGGCAGAGAGAATGCTCCCTGTTTTACCTATTTTATGGGAGCTTTTTATAAATTGGGGGTGGGTTTTTTTACCCTTCTTATTATGGCCGGCTGTAAAAGAGCAGTGGCTTTTTTGGAGAAATGAATTATGGGATGAAGAAAGCAATAAACAAACTCTTATTGAAGTTCGTATTCCCGGAGAAATTATTAAACCAATGAGAGCAATGGAAACCGTTTTGGCCGGTTTTTGGCAACTTTACGGACCGCCAAATTGGTTTGAAAAGTGGTGGAAAGGTCAGTACGATCTCTCTTTTTCTTTGGAGATTGCTTCGATTGAAGGTGTTCCTCGTTTTTTAATAAGAATACCCGAAAAACAAAGAAAAATGTTTGAGCAGCACATATACGGACAATATCCGGAAGCAGAGATTTTTGAAGTTGAAGATTATACGGAAAATGTTCCAAAGAACATTCCCAATGAAAGGTGGGAGATTTGGGGGACCGATCATTTTATGCCAAAAGACTGTTATCCTCTAAAGACTTATCGTGATTTTGAAACTGAAAGAGAACAGGTTGAAGAAAAAAGAATAGACCCGATTGCTCATTTAATTGAAGGGCTAAGTGACTTGGGAGAGGGAGAGCAAATGTGGTTTATGATTAAAGCAAAACCGGTTACTGATGCTGAGTCGGGTTTTCAAGAAAGAGCAAAAAAAGAGTACGAAAAATTAGTAGGGAGGAAAGAAAAACCGGAAACTCCACACCTTCTTTATCAAATATCTTCAATGATATTTGGTTATCCCAAAGAATCTGAAACAAAAGAAGAGAGCGAACTTTATCCGGAAATGAAATTAACTCCGGGAGAAAGAGATATAGTTGCAGGAATTGAGAGAAAAAGAACTTCCCACTTCTTTGAATGCTTTATTAGATATGTTTATATTGCCAAAAAAGATAAATTTTCTGCGTCGAGAATTAAAATACCAATGAGTTACTTAAATCAGTTTAACAATCAAGGATTGGGAGCTACTATTCCGCTTAGTAGCACTATTACCAAAGTAAAGCAAAATTGGTGGGATTGGTTTTGGCTTTTGGACAAAAGACTTTACATCAAAAAAAGAAAGATGTTTCGCAGTTTTGTTAGAAGACTACCTGCCTCTTTTCCCGTAGAAAAAAAAGATGAAAGTTTTATTTTAAGCGCAGAAGAGATTGGAAGTATTTATCACTTTCCTTCAAGAACTTCTTCTCCAACCTCACTTATTCAAAGAGTGGATGCAAGAAAGAAAGAAGCTCCCGGAAATCTTCCTATTGATGAAGAAAATAAATAACATAAAACAGAGGAAATAATTTTATAAATTTAAAACTCATGAGTGAAAACGATATTACATTTTTTGGACATACAAGTTTTCGGAACCAGCAAAGGAGGTTTGGAATTAAAAGAGATGACAGAAGGCGTCATTTTTATACAATTGGTAAAACCGGAATGGGGAAAACTTCAATGATAGAAAATATGGCTGTACAAGACATTCAAAGAGGGGATGGGGTGGGCTTTATTGATCCTCACGGGGAAGCCGCGGAAAATTTGTTAAGCTATATACCCGAAAATCGCATAAATGATGTAATTTATTTCAATCCGGCTGACACAAAAAGAGTTATTGGCTTTAATGTAATGGAGAGTGTGAGCAAAGATCATCGGCATCTTGTTGCTTCGGGACTTATGGGTGTTTTTAAGAAAATTTGGCCCGATGTTTGGTCGGCAAGAATGGAATATATTTTAAATAATACTATTCTTGCTCTTTTAGATTATCCTAATTCTACTCTTCTTGGGATAAACAGAATGATGTCTGATACTGAATTTAGAAAGAAAGTAATTGAAAAAGTTGAAGATCCGGTAGTTAAATCTTTTTGGACAAAAGAGTTTGCTTCTTGGAGCCAACAATATGCCATTGAAGCTGTTTCTGCGATTCAAAACAAGGTGGGGCAATTTACTTCGGTTGCTCTTGTGAGAAATATCATTGGTCAGGTTAATTCAACAATTGACATGAGAGATATCATGGATAATCAAAAAATACTCATTGTCAATCTTTCAAAAGGAAAAATAGGAGAAGACAATTCCATGCTCTTGGGGGCTCTTATTATTACAAAACTTCAACTTGCAGCAATGGAAAGAGTTAATATTCCCGAAAAAGAGAGAAAAGATTTTTTCTTGTATATTGATGAATTTCAAAATTTTGCAACACGTTCATTTATTAATATATTATCTGAGGCGCGTAAATACAGATTAGCACTTAATCTTAGTCATCAATACATTGGTCAACTCGACGAATATGACACCGGTGGGCATCATATGAGAGATGCTATTTTTGGAAATGTTGGGACAATTGTTACTTTTCGATTGGGAGCTGATGACGCGGAATTAATCGAAAAAGAATTTTTACTGAGCATATTTGTTGAAGATGTAGTTAATCTTCCCAAGTATAATATTTATACAAAACTGATGATAGATGGAATTGCCGGAAGACCTTTTTCTGCGACAACTCTTCCTCCCATTGAGCGGCAAGAAAAGAAAGTTACTGAGAAAATAATAAGAGCTTCCGGTGAACGTTACGGAACAAAGAGAGAAAAAGTAGAAGAAAAACTTTCTCGATGGCTGGGAGAATTTAAAGAGGCGTCGGAAAATAAGAATAATGTTATAGTTCAAAACAACTCTCAAGAGCTTCACGATGCAACTTGTGCAAAATGCGGAAAAAAAACAAAGGTGCCTTTTCTTCCCGATGGATCCAGGCCGACTTATTGTAAAACTTGTCGGAAAAAAGGAAAAGATGAAATAAAAAAAACCGAAAAAAGTAAAGAGAAAAAAGAAAGCCCCGAGAAAGGCAAAAAAACAGAAGAAAAATCCTTAAAGGAAGCACTTAGCGAAGCGAAAGGTGAAGACGAAAAATCAAGCAAAATGGGAGCTTTAAAAGGCGCCCTAAAGGACGCTTTTAAGGTTAAAAAGAAGAAAGATGAAAAAAATAACTGATGTAAACGTAAAAGGAAAGCGCGTTTTGGTTCGTTGCGATTTTAATGTTTCTTTAAATAAAGATGGCAGTATTTCTGATGATTTACGCATAGCTCAGGCTGTACCGACTATAGAGCATTTAGTTAAGAATGGAGCAAAGGTTATTTTAATTAGTCACTTTAAAACTCCTTCAAAAAATATAAGAGTAGGAGAGGAGCCGTTAGATGATTTTAGTGAGAGTATTTATCCCGTGAAAGAAAGGCTTTCTGAGATATTGAAAAAAGAGGTGCGTTTTGTGAAAAACTGTATTGGTGAAAAAGTAAGAAAAGATATTGACTTAATGAAAGAAGGAGATGTTCTTCTTTTGGAAAATGTACGTATGTACAAAGAAGAAAAAGAAGGATCCTCTTCTTTTGCAAAAGAACTTTCTTTTCTTGCGGATATTTTTGTAAATGATGCTTTTTCCGTTTCGCATAGAAATCATGCATCAGTTACAAAAGTACCTCTTTATTTACCAAGCTTTTCGGGGCTTTTGATGGAGAAAGAAATAGGGATCTTAAAGAGGGTACAAAAAAGGCCTCAAAAACCGGTAGTTGCCATTATTGGTGGTGCCAAAGTAGAGTCAAAAATTTCTGTGGTAAATTACTTTCTAGAAAATGCCGATCATGTTCTTTTAGGTGGTAAAATAGCGAATATGGTTCTTATTGTAAGAGGAATAGCTTTTAATTTACCTTGGCCTGATATGGAAACGGAAAAAGCTGTTAAAAATTTTGACTACACTTCTTCAAAGCTACATATACCCGTTGATGTTATTTCTTCCAAAGACAAGATGGGAGAAACAGGTGTTAGAGAAGTTGCTCCCGGGAAAGTTGAAAAAGAAGAAGATATTTATGATATTGGAAAAGAAACAATAAAGCTTTATGGAGAAATAATTAAAGAGGCAAAAACCATTATTTGGGCCGGGCCCTTAGGTCTTTCCGAAGAACCTTTTTTTGAGAAGGGAACCAAAGAAGTTGGGAAGTATGTTGTAGAAAATAAAAAAGCTCTTAAGATTATTGGAGGAGGCGATACCGGAAATGCTCTTTTGAGGTTTGGTATTTTAGGAAAAATAGATCTTATTTCTTGTGGGGGTGGAGCTATGTTTTCTTATATGAAAAACGGAACTCTTCCCGGAATAGAAGCATTGAAAAATATTACACAGGAAAAACAAAAATGAAAAACTTGGGAAAAACAGCAAAAAGACTGGAAAAAGCCGTAAAGAATAATGAAAAAATTATTCTATTTGGAGATGCGGATCTTGATGGTGTTGCTTCTTCGATAATTCTCAAAGAGACAATAAAAAAAATA
The DNA here is from genome assembly GCA_003560095.1 of Candidatus Nealsoniibacteriota bacterium. Taxonomy (GTDB): domain Bacteria; phylum Patescibacteriota; class Minisyncoccia; order Minisyncoccales; family PWPS01; genus PWHW01. The sequence goes on along the minus strand of PWJI01000001.1, from coordinate 9,238 downwards.
GGTGGAATTTGCCGTGTTTATATTTCTGATAGAAAAAGGTGGGATTACGGACTTAGCTCAAAGGCGATTTTGGCAATGAAAAGAGAGGCTCCGGGAGTTCTTGTTACTCTTGATTGTGGAATAAGTAATTTTGAAGGTGCTATAGAAGCAAGAAAAAGGGGATTTGAGCTTGTTATAATAGATCATCATCAAACACTTTCCAAGCTTCCCAAAGCTTCGATAATTCTAAATCCTATGCAAAAGGGAGATAGTTATCCATTCAAGAAAATGGCTAACGCAGGAATAGTTTATAAGCTTTCAAGAGAGATTTTGAAAGAAAGATTTAAAGAAAAGGAGAGACGTTTTTTAGAGCTTGCTTCGCTTGCCACAATAGCGGATATGGTTCCCCGAGAAGAAGATAATAAAGAGATGCTCAAAAAAGGAATTCCTTTTCTAGAGAAATCAAAAATTACCGCCCTAAAAGTAATTAATAAAGAAAAAGATAAAGACTTTATCAGTAACGTAATTTCACTTTTAAATATTACAAAAAGCACTGGAAAAACAAATGAAGCATATCTTCTTCTTACAACAAAAAATGAAAAAAGAGCTCGAGAAAAAGTAAAAAAAATAAAAAAAGACCATGCTTTGCGCAAAAGAGGAATCGAGAAAGAGGCGGAGAAAATAATTAAAAATTTTAAAGATGAAGATGTTTTGGTTTTTTCGACCGGAAGCTTTTCTTCTCATTGGGGTGGAGCTGTTGCGTCAAGAGTAATAAAAAAAATAAAAAAACCAATTTTTTTATATTCTTTGGATAAAAGATTAGCTTCCGGATCAGCAAGAGTGCCTTCCGGAGATGATGCCGTAAAGGCAATGAAGCATTGCTCGAAGTATCTTTGTTCTTTTGGGGGACACTCTGCAGCGGCGGGTTTTATGGCAAAAGAGAAAGATTTAGGCAATCTTGAAAAATGCTTAAGAGAATATTTTAAAAAAACAAAAGAGTAAAATATAAATATAAACAGTTTAAAAATAAAATGAAAAAAATAACCATTTATACGGATGGAGGTGCAAGGGGAAACCCGGGAAGAGCTGCAGCGGGAGTTGTTTTTTTAAATGAAAAAGGGGAGAAGGTAAAAGAGTACGGAAAATATCTTGGAGACTCCCTTACCAACAATGAGGCAGAATATATGGCTGCCATTTTAGGATTAGAGAAATTTAAAGCACAGTTTGGGAAAAGACTTGCGAAAGAAGCCGAAATAACTCTTTGTTGTGATTCAGAGCTTTTAGTTAAGCAAATAAAGGGAAAATATAAGATAGAGAATGAAAAACTACAACCTTTATTTTTAAAACTATGGAACTTGTCCTTAGACTTTAAGAGTGTAAAAATTAAACACGTAACACGAAACAAAAATAAGGAAGCGGATCGTTTGGTAAACGAAGCTCTTGATCAGCAAAAAAAGAAACCTTCTCTTTTTGATTAATAACTTTACTTTTAAGAAGAAGAGACTCTTTTAGTGTATTCTCCGGTTTCGGTATTTATCTCTATGATATCTCCTTGATTGATAAACAAGGGGACATCTATATTTTTCCCTGTTTCTATTACGGCAACCTTTGTTCCTCCTTCGGCTCGATTTCCTTTTACGCCGGGAGGTGCTTCGATAACCTCAAAACTCATTTTTACCGGCAATAAAATCTCAATTACTTCTCCCTTAAAGAGAAGAGTTGTTGTGTCAGCCTTTTCTTTTAAGTAGTCTGCTTTTTCTTTGACTTGCTCTTTACTTAAAGAAAATCTTTTTGAAGGGTTTCCTTCTTCATGAAAAACATATTCATCTTTTTTTCTGTAGGCAAAAACATTATTTGCTCTTTCTATTTCTGCTTCTTCTATGCTTTCTCCCGGATGAAATGTTTTTTGTAAAATTCCTCCGGTTTTCATGTTTTTTAATTGTGCCTGAACAACAGACTTTCCTCTTCCTTTTACAACATGAGAACATTTAACTATTTCGTAGGGGTCGTTTTTTATTACAACCAATTTTCCTTTTTTGATTTCGTTGTGTTTAATCATTGTCTTGTTTGCTTTATTTTTACTTTCGTTTTATAATATAGCATAAGTTCTACAAAGGAGGGAATACTTATGCTTGTAGTTCTTTTAAATCTGTTTTTTTACGTTGCGTTTATTTTTATTGTAGTAGGTAATTTTGTTTTGTATAAGGAGCAAGAAGAAAAAAGTATAAACAAAGGGAGGAAAAGATAGTGAAAAACTTTCTTTTAAGGAAGCTGGGCAAGGTGATGATAGAGATAGATCCTCAAAAGGCTTTTGAACTTGCCAAAAAGGCAAAAGATGAAGAAATGAAAGAGCTGGCAAAAGAGAAGATGAAAAAATTTCTTGAGAAGATGGAGTATGATATTTTTAAAGATGCCAAAAAATACTCTAAAAAAGAACTTGAAAAAATAGCGATTTATCTATCTTATCAAGACAAATATCTTGTTCAATCACTTAAGAATTCCAAGATAAAAAAGCCTGAATAATTTTATTTTTTGGTTAATTTTTAGAAGGGAGGCTTTTTCAGGTAGTGGAACCAAAAAAAGCGTGTTATTTTGAAAAAATTGAGTGGTTAAAGAGATTACTCGAATCAATGAAAGAGATAGAAGAATCGTATGCTATTTTAGAAGATTTACTGGATACTGAAATAATAAGCATCAAGTGGATAACACAAGAAGCTGAAATAAAAATAAACGAAATAGACTCGGTAAACGAATTGTTTCAAATAACAATTAGTGTTTGGCCCAAGAAAAGCAAGGGAAAAAAATTTAGAAAAAAAGAAATTTATTATTTTTAAACAATAGAGAGAGAAGAAGTAGAGAGAGAAATTTCTTTTTGGCCTCACTTACCTTCGCTTAAGCAGAGCAAAAAAGAAAGAAAAAAGATTCTTGATGAAATTTTTTCAATTCTTTGCTCTGATGAGTTAACTATAAAAACAGAAAAAAGAACTAAAAAGTAAAAAAATTAAAGTGCCTATCTTAAGGCACTTTTTCTCTCTTTCTTATTTTTTGATAAAATAAAACAATGAAAAAAGAAAAAATTTTCGATATTGCTGTTGTTGGGGGTGGTCCTGCCGGCATGATGGCCGCGGGGAAAGCTGCTCAAATGGGCATGAAAGTAATATTGATTGAGAAAAACAAAAAACCGGGAAGAAAGCTTCTTCTTACCGGGAACGGAAGGTGTAATATTACTTACAAGGAGTTTGATATTAGAAAACTTATTTCTTTTTATGGGAAAAAGGGAGGTTTTCTTTTTTCTCCCTTTTCTTTTTTTGGACCCAAAGAAGTTATTGATTTTTTTGAAAAAATGAAGGTGAGAGTAAAAACGGAAAGAGGGAAAAGAGTTTTTCCAAAATCAAACAAAGCCGAAAGTGTTTTAAATGCTCTTTTAAGATATCTTAAAAGAGGAGAGGTTTTTCTTCTGTGTGGTAATAAAGTACACCGCGTTTCACATGATAAAAAAAATATTGAAAAATTAATTCTTCAAGATAAAAGCATTTTAAGGGCAAAAAAATATATTTTTTGTACCGGAGGAATGGCTTATCCAAGCACCGGCTCTACCGGAGAGGGTTTAAATTGGGCTGCTTCTTTAACGCACAAAATAGAAAAACAAGAGCCCGTTTTGGTTCCGGTCAAAATAAAAGAGAAGTGGGTAAAGAATTTACAAGGACTTGGCTTAAAGAATATAGAGCTTTCTGTGTTGCAAAAAGGAAAAAAGAAAAAGTTTTTTGGTGAATGTCTTTTTACTCATTACGGAATAAGTGGACCTGTTGTTTTGCAAAGCAGTCAACTAATTGGAGATATGCTTAAAAAAGGGGAGGTGAAGATAAAAATAGATTTAAAACCGGCACTTAGCAGGGAAAAACTTGACAGTAGAATAAGAAGAGATTTAAAAAAATATAGCAATAAATTATTTAAAAACTCTCTAAATGACCTTTTGCCATCTAAGATAATTCCTGTATTTGTAGATCTTTCAAAGATAAATCCTGAAAAAAAAGTAAATGAAATAAAAAAAGAAGAGCGCAAAAAAATAGTGAAACTTATGAAGGAAATGGAAATGACAGTGGAGGAGTTAATGGGCTTTGATTTGGCTATAACCACAAAGGGTGGAGTTTGTTTGTCTGAAATAAACGAAAAAACCATGCAATCTAAATTAATAGATAATCTTTTTTTTGCCGGAGAAATAATTGATATTAACGGACCAACAGGAGGATTTAATTTGCAGATTTGCTGGTCTACCGGCTATTTAGCGGGAAAAAGTGCCGCGCAGGTAATAAAAAACGAAAAAGATGAATAGATTAAAAAGACTAAAAGATTTTTATAACCGCTACGAAAGGTATCTTATTCCCGGTGCTTTGATTTTTGGATTTGTTACGGATGTTTTAACGTTTCGCTTTCTTGATTTTACGATGGCCATGAGTCTTCTTGCGGGACATCTCTTTTTTATCGGAGTAAATATTATAATAATTAATTTTTACGAAGCCGGCAAAATAAAAGGAAAGTTTTTTTCTTATTGGAGAGTGCTTGCCCCTCTTTTTTTGCAATATTCTTTTGGTAATCTTTTAAGTGCTTTTCTTATTTTTTATTCTTACAGTGGATCCTTTTTTGCAAGTTGGCCGTTTATTTTAACAATAATATTTTTGATGGTCGGAAATGAGATTTTTAGAAAATATAATATTCGTCCGGCTATTCATATCAGTATTTATTTTTTTCTTTTATTTTCTTATCTTAGCCTTCTTTTTCCCAATATACTCAGTGACTTAAGTCCGAATATATTTCTTTTAAGTGGATTTTTGAGTTTGGTTTTTGTTTTCCTTTTTTCTTTTTTTCTTTGTTCTTTCCTTTTGCATATTAAAGAAAAAATAAAAAAGATATCTTTTACGGTTTTGGGAATTTTTTTAGTTATGAATTTTTTGTATTTTTTTAATTTTATTCCTCCCATACCTCTTTCTATTAAAAAAATAGGAGCATATCATCATATAGAAAGGGATGGTGACGGATATAATGCTATTGGAGAAGACTGCGGAAAATGGTACGAGTGCTTATTTTTTCGCAAAAAAATCCATATTGAAAAAGAAAGAGAGCCCATATATGTTTTTAGTGCTGTTTTTGCTCCCGAGGGAATGAATCTTGAAGCTCAGCACGAGTGGCAAAAATATGATAGGGAAAAAGGAAGGTGGGAGACGGTCTTGAATTTGCCTTTTTCGGTCACGGGAGGAAGAAAAGAAGGCTACAGGTGGTATACTTATAATACTATTTCTGAAGGGTATTGGAGAGTGAATATAAAGACCAAAAGAGGGCAAACAATCGGGAGAAAAAGTTTTTATGTGATTTATAAAAAAGGAGAGGAGAGAATAAAAGAAAGACTTTGATTTTATATTTTTTTTGAAAAAGATATAATATTAATATGAAAAACAAGAAAGAAACAGATAAATTTTTTACTGAAAGAGACAAAACTCTCGGCAAACTTTTTTTGTTGGTTTTTCTTTTTTTTGTTTTGGTTCTTAATTGGAACGATCTTTCCTTATTTTTAAATTTAAGAACAGCACCTGTTTTAATTGAACGAAAATTGGAAGATTTTTTCTCAAGAAGAGGTGATACTAATGAGCAAGGTAATTTTGAAGAGAAAGACGAAAAGGAAGAAAACGGCGATAAAAAAGAAGAAGATGATGATGAAAAAGAAATTGACCCGGAAAGATATTGCGAAGAAAACAGAATAACGGCTCCTGCTATTGGAATTACCGCACCTATTGTTGAAACAGGGGGAGTTAGCGAAGAAGATTATCGTAGAGCGCTTGACAGGGGAGTAGTTCATTTTCCCGATTCTGCTTATCCCGGCGAAAAAGGTCTTACTATTTTGCTTGGACATTCCGCTCCCTTATGGATGAGAGATATTTTTTATCATCAAATTTTTACGGAAATAGATAAACTTCAAGAAGGAGACAAGATAGAGATTTGTTATAATAATGTTCTTACCACATATATTGTACTTGAAGAAGAAAGAGGAAAAGAGATTTATGAAATTGGAGAATATGTTTTTCCTCTTTATCCCGAAGAAAATAAAAAAGAAATAGTTCTAATGACTTGTTGGCCTCCCGAAGAAAATATAAAGAGGCTGGGAGTCAGGGGGGTAGCCAAGTAAAAAGAAACTAAATTTACTTGACTTATTTTTAAAAATATAGTATAAAAGAAAAACTACAGTTCTTTGAAAGGAGGTGGTTGAAGTGAAGAAGATGAAAACACTTTTCTTCGTTTCAGCCTTTCTCTCTTTTTGTTTTGGTCTTGGGGTTTTAATGCCCCAGCTTCTTCAAGGGGAGGGACAAACAGAGATAATGGAACCGATGCCGGAAGAAGTGGTATCGGAACCAATTAGGGAAGAAAATCAACCGGAATACGAAGAAATAGAGGCAGTGGAAGAACCCGAAAGGGAGGTTGCAGAGCTTGAAACAGAAGTGGTGGAGCCTGAAAGGAGAGAAATGCTTTTAGAGGCTATAGTAGTCTCTGAAAGTGACGAGGAGCTAAGGGCTCAAGTTTTAACATTAGATGAGCCCGGACCCTACCCCGTTTATGAGGAAGGCAAGATGAGCTGGCTTGAGCTTTTTCTTGCAGTCCTCGATGACGAAGGAAACGAGCTCCTCGAAAAGCTCATTGAGCTTGGAGCGGTTAGCTCTCTCGATGAGCTGGCTCTCTTGGCGGAGGAGAATCCCAACATGGCAGTTTTACCCGAGGGTACGGTACTTAAAAACACGTATCGTGACCCGGAAACCGGTAAAATTGTCGTTTATGAGGACAAGCTCGATAGAGATAGGTTCGTTCTCTTAAACAGTGGTGGGAGGCCGGTGGTCTTGGCTTCTTGCGGAAATCCAATTGAGGTTCCAAGAGAAGTAGAGCCCATTGAGCCACCATCGGCACCACCAGTCACTCCTCCACCGCCACCTCCACCACCGCCCCCGGATCCTTGTCCTCCCGATGAGGACCCGGGGCCTGACCCACCGGTACCACCGCCGGATCCCGACCCTGATCCTTGTCCACCCGATGAGGATCCGGGACCGGACCCTCCGGTACCACCACCGGATCCGGACCCTTGTCCACCGGGCGACCCGGGGCCTGACCCACCGGTACCAGCACCGGATCCGCAGCCCTGTCCGCCCGATGAAGGACCCGGGCCCGAACCGGATGTGCCTAGTAATCCCGGGGGCTCTGGAGGCTCTGGAGATTCCGGAGACTCCGGAGGGTCAGGAAATGACAACAGCGGAGGTCCCGGACCTGATCCGGGACTGCCCGATTGATTTTTTCTCCCTTATTAAGGAGAATCTGTAAGTAAAACAGCTTATGGATTCTCCTCTCTTTCAATGAAAATTTTTTAAAAAGTTTTTATTGAGAGGGATTTTATTATTTATTAATTTATTAACTTAAAAGGAAAATATGTTTTACAAAAATAATTTTCACAAAAAAATTGTCGTTTTTTTGTCTTTGTTTTCTTTTGTTTTTTTGATGTTTGGTCTATTTCCCAATTTAGGAGATGCATCGGGAAGGCCGGAGTTTAACACTCACGAAAATGACAGAAAAACATTAAGAGTTGGAAATAGAACTCAAAGCACCGGATGGGAAAGCTCTATTTCGGCAGATCCCGGAGATGGTGTTTCGTTTAATGTTTATTATCATAATAACGTTCAAGATACGGTGGCTAAGAATACAAAGATAAGAATTGATTATCCTTGTTCTGCCGATTCTACAATTACTCCGCGTGCATATATTTGGGCCGATAACGCCGACAAAATTTCCGATACGGCGACAATAAATATAAGTGGCTCTCCGGATCAAAAATTGGAGTTTAATGATGTGGCGCTTTGGTATCCCGATCAGGGAACTCAGTCACAAGATATTACCGTTGAAAGAGTTGGCTCTTGTAGCGTGCAGGTTGATATAGGTGATATTAAAGGTTGTTGGCCGTGGCAAGGACATGTTTTATTTAACGCAAACCTTGTCGACGATGAGCCTAAAGAAGAACCGGAAGGAGAACTGGATTGTCACTCATCCACCGAAAACTCCATTAGACTCAGTTACGATTTTGTTGACGGATCAAACGTTTCCATTTTTAGAGGAAACACTCGTCTTACCGTACTGGGTTCAGGAGATGACTCGGGAACTTACAGAGACACAGGACTTTCCCCTGACACTTCTTATACCTATTATTTAAGAGACGGAACAAGCACCTCTTCCGAGCGTCTTGATAGAGTTGTTTGCAAGACAAAGGAAGAAGACGACGACTCTTGGGGAGAACTGGATTGTCACTCATCCACCGAAAACTCCATTAGACTCAGTTACGATTTTGTTGACGGATCAAACGTTTCCATTTTTAGAGGAAACACTCGTCTTACCGTATTGGGTTCAGGAGATGACTCGGGAACTTACAGAGACACAGGACTTTCTCCTGATACTTCTTATACCTATTATTTAAGAGACGGAACAAGCACCTCTTCCGAGCGTCTTGATAGAGTTGTTTGCAAGACAAGGAAAGAAGATAAAGAAGAAGAGGATTTGGATATTGAGAAAAGTGTAAAAAGTTTAGAGAGAGATACAACTTACTCAAATTCTTTAGATGCTTCACCGGGAGAGCTTATTAGTTACAGAATAAGAGTTTATGCTAATAATGCCGATGCAAAAGATGTTGTCTTAAAAGACTCCGCTCCCGATCGTATTTCTTTTGACGGTAATTTAAAGCTTGATGGAAGCTCTGTTTCGGGAGACATTAGAGATGGAATAGATATTGGAGATATTTCCAAAGGGGATTATAAAACAGTAACATTTGATGCAAGAATTGCTCCAAGAGACGAATTTCTTATTGCTACGACTTCTATGACTAATGTTGCAAGAGCAACCTCGGAAAACGACTCTGTAACCGACAAAGCTACGGTGCACGTTAAAAGAGAGGACCCCAAAGAGCCCCCAACAACAGCCCCAACGGGAATTACGGGAAATCCAACAATGGATTATGTTGTTTTGCCTTTTCTTTTAGCCCTTATAGTATTTATTCTTTTTAGAAAGCACTTTATTGCACTGGGAAGAAGAATTGAGAGTGTTCGCAAAGATTTCAGAGCTCAGTGGTAAAAGAAATATTCTAACAAAAAACGCCGGAATTGATTTTCCGGCGTTTTTGTTTTATTCTTGTAATTAATTAATTCTTATAAATTATAAAGTTAAGAAAAAGAATAAAAATATG
>PWJI01000008.1 GCA_003560095.1 Candidatus Nealsoniibacteriota bacterium | reverse complement strand
AGAAGAAGAAGGACGGAGAAATAAGGTACTTCTGGTTGCTGTTTTTTCTTCTCGTTGATTTTTTCTTAAAAACCTTGGAGAAGTCCTATCTTCTTCTTGTTGTTTAATATAGTACTATATTTTAAAGAGTTTGTCAATAACTTACATTTCGTACATAAAGATATTTTCTTTTCCTTTCTCTACCCTCTTTGAAACAGGCTCCCATTCTTTTATCGGCCACACATAAACAACAACTTTTGTTCCTTTTTTGAGCTCTTTTTCCATTTTTTTTCTTATTTTTGAGTAATTAGCCGGCATAAGAAAAAAATAAATAATATCTGCGTCGCCTAAGTTTGCTTTCCAAAAATTTTTATAAGATATTTTGATGTTTTCTTTCTCCTTTTGGAAAAGTCTTTTTATAGAAGAAAAAATATAAGGAATAAGAGATATTTCAAATCCTTTGACAACTGCCCCTTTTTTTGCCGCCTCAAAAAGAAGCCTTCCGTCTCCAGATCCTAAGTCGTATACTTTTTGTCCCTTTTTTACCTTACTCATTTTCACAGCTTCTTTTATATCTCTACCGTTTGTGGGCATCCAAGGAGCACCCGAAAACCCGGCATAAGTAGCGGTAAAAATAAGTACTACAAAAATAAAGAGGGCAATGGTTTCCAGTGACATTTTTTTAAAATTTATGTTACCCAATATCTTTTTTTTGTCATTTCGTCTCTTTTGCTCTCTGTTTTGTCTATCTCTTCTTTTGCAAAACCGGCTTCTTTTTTTATTTCTTCAAAGTTTTTCTCCTTTAGCTTTTCCACTTCTTTTTTTAGCTCTTCTTTTGTGTTCTTTTTAGGATCGTTTATGACTTTCAAAAGAAGAATGCTTAAAACATCTCCAATTACCGGACCGGGAGAAATATTCATAATCTTCATTATTTCGTTTCCACTTATTTTAAGCATATTGGAGCTTATCGGATCTTGAGATATCCTTTCCATTAAGTATCTCATATGCCGCAAGCGGTAGGGCTCTGCTTTGGGAACCCCCGACCCTATTCTGTCAGCCATCCTAACTTGCAAGAGTTTTTCCATGTTTTCTTTACCCACCTTTCTTACAAGGCGCCTTATCGAACTTTCAGAAACTTCTCCAACATTATAATAGAAGAGATGGTAACGAACCAAGAGAGTTATTTTTTCAATGTCTTCTTTTTTAAACTTCAAACGCTCCAATATTTTTTTTGTCATTCTTGCTCCAATAACTTCGTGATTATAGAAAGTAGCCCCTTCTCCTTCTCCTTTTTTTGATCTGGGCTTTCCTATGTCGTGCAAAAGAGCCGCTAACCTAACATGCATGCCAAAATTTTTCTCATCGGCATATTTTAAAGAATAAATAGAGTGCTCGTAGCAATCGTATATATGGTGCTTGTTTTGCGCAACCTTGTAACTTTCCAATAACTCCGGAAGAAAAACCTTTAAAAGATCTGTTTTACGCAAATCCTCAATCCCGTGAGTTGCTCTTTTAGACATTATTATTTTTATAAACTCATCTCTAATTCTTTCTTTCGATATTTTACTGAGAAGATGAGCATTTTTTTTGATTGCTTCTTTAGTCTCTTTTTCAATTTTAAAGCCCAAAGAGGCGGAAAATCTTATCGCTCTCATCATTCTTAGAGCATCTTCTCCAATTCTTTCTTGAGGGTCTCCAACCGCCCTTATTATTTTATTTTTTAAATCTTTTTCTCCTGAAAAAGGATCTACAATCTCGTAACTTGTTTTTCCTTCTTTTTTGTTTTTAATTTTTTTAAGCGCCATTGCGTTAATTGTAAAATCTCTTCTCTTTAAGTCTTCTTCTATATTTTTCACAAAATTAACGCTTTCCGGACGACGAGCATCTTTATAATTTCTTTCTGTTCGGTAAGTAGTAATCTGAATTTCTTTTAGATTTTCTTGCTTTGCTTTTGTAAAAACGGTTACTGTTCCGAATTTATTATCCGAAAAACTTTTTTTAAATATTTTTTGCACATCTTGAGGGAGAGCATTGGTTGCTATATCAAAATCTTCCGGAGAAGCTCCCCTTAATACATCTCTTACGCAACCCCCCACAGGATACCCTTCAAATCCTTGAGACTGCAGTTTTTCTATTATTTTTTCCACTTCTTCTGGTATTTTTATCATAGCGGTATAATTTTATTCCATTTCTCCCTTTTTTTCAATTATGCTTGCTCTTTTCAATCTTTGTAAAGCTTAGTAAAATTTTCTTTTTTAATATGCAAAAACATAAGTCCTTATGCTTTGAATTTACAAAAATTTACTTTGACAAAGCATCATTTTCTGGTATATTATAAAAGCCTTTCTCCCTTTTGCCCCCTTGGTGAAACCGGATATCACATCAAGCTTCGGACTTGAAGTTAGAGGTTCGAATCCTCTGGGGGGCACTTTTTCCATTTTTCTCTTTTATTTTTTTAAAAAAAAGATATAATTATGTTGTTATGAAAAATAAATTACTAACTTTTGCTACTCTTTTCCTTTTAAAAGTACCTTTGCTGGTAGCAGCAAATAATGGAATTGTTCCTTGTGGTCCAGGAACAGGTAAAGAATATTGTGAACTTTGCGACCTTTTTCAGCTTATTATTAATTTAATAGAATTCTTTCTCATTACTTTAGTTCCCCCCTTGGCTGCCGGTTTCTTTATTTACGGAGGAATTATTTTTTACACTGCCATGGGAGAGCCCGAAAAAATAACCAAAGGAAGAAAGATTTTAACAAGCGTAGCGGTTGGGGTTGTAATTGTTTACGGAGCACATGTTTTTGTAACATCTTTGCTGGGGGCTCTCGGTGTTGTCGATGCGCAATGGCCAAATATAGACATAGGTTGTTAAATTATCTCTTCCTTGTAACTTCAAGCCCTCGTAGCTCAGTCGGCAGAGCAGCGGCCTCTTAAGCCGAGTGTCGTAGGTTCGAGTCCTACCGGGGGCACCACTTCGCTTATTATTAGTAATTGTGCATAGCACCTGCGCAAAATTGTATAAAAAAATTGAATAAACAGATAAATTAATTTTCACATTATGTTAACAAAAGAAGAAAAACAAGAAATACTAAAAGACGAAAATACGGGAGGTCCGGAAGCTCAAGTTGGCTTGCTTTCTAAGAAAATAGAAAAGCTTTTTTCTCACCTTAAGGAAAACCCCAAAGACCTTCATTCAAAAAGAGGTCTTCTTGCAATGGTCAATAAAAGAAAAAAAATCTTAAATTACTTAAAGCAAAAAGACGAAAAAAGATACAACGATCTCGTCAAAAAAACGGGGTTGAAAAAATAATTCATGATACACAAACACAAAGGACATCGAATTGCGGTTTTTCTCGATGTTCAAAACCTTTATCACTCCGCAAAAAATCTTTACAATGCTCGAGTAGACTTTAGTAATGTAGTAGAAAAAGCAGTAAGCAAAAGAAACCTTATACGTGCCTTTGCTTATGTGATTAAAACAAAAACAGGAGAAGAGAAATCGTTCTTTGAAGCTCTCATTAATTTAGGAATAGAAATCAGAGTAAAGGATTTGCAAGAATTTCAAGGAGGCTTTAAAAAAGGAGATTGGGACGTGGGTATTGCCGTAGACGCAATCAGAATGTCACCTGCGATGGACACCATTGTTCTTGTTACCGGAGACGGAGACTTTGTGCCCCTAGTTGAATATTTAAAAAATAGAGGCAAAAGAGTTGAAATAATTGCCTTTGAAAGATCTGCGTCTTTAAAATTAAAAGAAGTAGCGGACGAATTCATAAACTTAGAAGAAAATAGCAGAAAATTTTTACTCTCATCTTCAAGCTCAGGAAAAAAAACAAGAAGAAAAAAACAAGACAATTAAGATTATTTAAGTAATATATTAAAAAATGGAAAATCAAGTATTTGGAGAAGAAAATACCTTTAAAATCAATATAGGAGAAAAAGAATTAACAGCCTCGGTAAATAATTTGGCCGAGAAAACAAACGGAGAAGCAATGATTCGATACGGAGATACTGTTGTTTTTGCAACAGCAACAATGACCAGTGAAGATGTGGACAAAGGCTTTTTCCCTCTTTCGGTAAGCTACGAAGAAAAATTTTACGCAGCAGGAAAAATAAGTGGGTCGCGCTACACAAGAAGAGAAGGAAAACCTTCTGATAGAGCAACGCTTATATCCAGAATGATTGATCGAGCAATTAGACCAAAATTTCCAAAAGAATTAAACAAAGAAATTCAAATAATTGTAACTTGTCTCTCCTGGGACGAAGAAAACGATCCGGGAGTTCTTGGCATGATTGCCTCCTCTTTAGCACTTCATGTTTCCGATATTCCTTGGAATGGTCCTTTGGGAGCGGCAAGAATAGGAAAAAACTCTCAATACATAGTAAATCCGAATTATAAACAAAGACCGGAGGGAAACATGGATATGATTGTAAGCGGATTTATAAACAAAGAAAAAGAGCTTATCATTAATATGATAGAAGGAACTCTTAAAGAGGAAGATGAGTCTTCCGTGATAGGTGCTTTTGAATTTTCTAAAAAAACAATTGAAGATGCTTGTAATTTCCAAGAAAAAATAAGAGAGAAAAAGGGAAAAGAAAAAATAGAAACTCCTCCCCTTTTAAAAGATGAAAAAATAAAAAAGGAAATCGAAGATTTTTCTTTGGAAAAATTAAAGAAAATTTTCTCAGAAAATGATTGTGAAGAAAAAATAAAAAACCTTGAAAAAGAAGTTTCTCAATTTATTGAAGAAAACTACGAAGAAGATAAAGCTTCTTATGCTTTTTCTTGTCTGGAAGATATTATTGAAAAAGAGGTAAGAGAAAATATTTTAAAAAAGGGTGTTCGTCTTGATAAAAGAAAATTAAACGAATTAAGAGAAATAAATTGCCATGTTGGCATTCTTCCCCGCACTCACGGAACCGGTCTTTTTAAAAGAGGTCAAACCAAATCTCTTTCTATTATAACTTTGGGAGCACCGGGTGAAAAACAATTAATGGATGATATGGAACTTTCAGAAGAAAAACGTTTCATGCACCACTACAACTTCCCCCCTTACTCTGTTGGAGAAGTAAGGCCGGTAAGAGGTCCGGGGAGAAGAGAAATAGGCCACGGAATGCTTGGAGAAAATGCCATCTTCCCTCTTCTTCCGGATAGTGAAACTTTTCCTTACACAATTCGTAGCGTTTCTTAAATTATTTCTTCTAACGGCTCAACTTCAATGGCATCGGTTTGTAGTACGACTTTAGCTCTTATGGACGCAGGAGTACCAATTAAAAGCCCTGCTGCAGGAATTTCTATAGGCCTTGTTGCGGGAGAAAGCGGAGAATATAAGATTTTGACCGACATCCAAGGCAAAGAAGATCACTACGGAGATATGGACTTTAAGGTTGCCGGAACAAAAGAAGGTATTACCGTAATACAAATGGACGTAAAAATAGAAGGAATTACCATAGAAATTGCAAAAGAAGCACTAGAAGCAGCAAAAGAAACCAGACTACGTTTAATTGAAGAAATTAAAAAAGCTATTCCTGAGCCTCGAAAAGATATTTCTCCTTATGCTCCTCGTATTGCAACTTTAAAAATTGATCCCGAAAAAATAGGAACCGTTATTGGGCCCAAAGGAAAAACCATTAACGAAATAATAGAAAAAACCGAAGTTGCTTTAGACATTGAAGACTCAGGAGTTATCTCCATTACCTCCGAAAACAAAGAAGCAATCGAAAGAGCAATAAATTGGATAAAAGACCTCATAAGAGAAGTAAAAGAGGGGGAAATTTTTCAAGGAAAGGTTATAAAAATAATGAGTTTTGGTGCCGTAGTGGAAATACTTCCCGGACAAGAAGGACTTGTTCATATTTCCGAAATAGCAGACAAAAGAATAGAAAAAGTGGAAGATGAAGTTGAAGTTGGTCAAACTGTTGCTGTAAAAGTTATTAGAGTTGATGATAGTGGAAAGGTGGGACTATCTATTAAAAGAGCAAAAGAGGCAAAATAATTTTGTAAAATTTTAAAAACAAAAAGCTTTACAAATT
>PWJI01000037.1 GCA_003560095.1 Candidatus Nealsoniibacteriota bacterium | reverse complement strand
TGTTTTACATGTCATAGGAGACTGCCCGGGACAACTGGGAGGAAGGTGGGGATGACGCCAAATCAGCATGACCCTTACGCTTTGGGCTGCACACATGATACAATGGCCGGTACAACGGGACGCGAAGACGTAAGTCGGAGCTAATCTTTAAAACCGGTCTCAGTTCGGATTGAGGTCTGCAACTCGACCTCATGAAGTCGGAATCGCTAGTAATCGCCAATCATTATGTGGCGATGAATACTTCCCTGAGTCTTGTACTCACTGCCCATCACGCCAAGCGAGCTGGAGATACCCGAAGCACTCCCGATTAGCGGAGTACCACGGTAGAGTCAGTGAGAGGGGCGAAGTTGTAACAAGGCACGGGTAGCGGAAGCTGTCCGTGGAATAATTAACTTGTTTAGCAGTCGACTAAAGTTAAAGTCTCGAATTCGGGTTTTAACTTTAATGGACCTATGATCCAGGTACATAAAAAATATGGATTATATTCGAAGCAACTTTAAGAAACTGACTAAGAAAAAAAGGATAAACAAAAAAGCGGGTCAAAAAGTCCGCTTTTTTGTTTACTTGCTTTTTAAAAAGAAAAATTGTATAATAAAAAAACTAAAAAGAAAGGAGGTTTTCCAAATGCTTAGGGAAGAAAAGGTTCTTTTAAGACCCATCAAGAAATCGGACAAAGATTTTTTTCTTAAGTGGATGAATGACCCGGAAGTAACACAGTACATTAGAATTTATCTTCCGATAAACGAAATGTTGGAAGAAAAATGGATTGAAAACATTAGCTTGCGGGACGTTGAGAAAACAGTTTTATTTGTAATTGAAGCAGAGGATAAAGTTATTGGAAACTGTTCATTAAACAATATTAATAAAAAAGACCAAGTAGCAGTATTCGGGATAATAATCGGAGAAAAAGATTGTTGGGGGAAAGGATATGGAGTTAGTGCCACAAAATTGATTATTGATTATGGATTTAATCAACTCAATTTAAGAAGAATATCTTCTTCGGCTATTAGCTTCAACGAAAGAAGTATTGCACTTCATAAAAAAACTGGATTCAAAGAAGAAGGACGCTTAAGAAAGAATATCTTTGTTAACGGTTCTTTTTATGATGAAGTTCTTTTTGGGCTTTTAAGAGAAGAGTGGAAAAGATAGAAATAGAAACAAAAAAAAGGAGAAAGGAAAAAATAAAAAACTGCCCCAGTGGCAGTCTTTTTTTTGTGATGTGTTTTAGAAAAAAACCGGAGCCTTTTATCAAAAAAATTTTTAAAAAAATAAACCATGCTTGATTTATAATTGATATACATGCTTAAATTGACCAAAATAAGTTATTTAGTAAAATTAAGCAGAAATGCATTTTATGAATAAAAATATTAATCTCTCTTTTTATAATTATCATACTAAGAACAAAGGTTTCACTCTTGTAGAACTTCTCATAGTAATAGGAATAATCGGTATCCTTGCCGCAGCAGTAATTATTGCTATTAATCCTGGAGATATACTTGCTCAAGCAAGGGACTCTACCAGAGAAAGACACCTACATTCATTAAATACATCCCTTCTTACTTGGAAAGTAAACCATGATGGATGGGGAGATTTGGATATTCCAAATATGCTTACCGAAATATGCAACACGGATTTGGAAGAGGTGGATTGCGAGGAGGAAGATTTGATTGATCTTTCTTCTCTTGTTGATGAAGGATATCTTCCTTTTCTTCCCGTAGATCCTCAAGGAGGAGATAATGAAATAGGAACCGGATATTTTGTTTCTTACAGTGAAACCTTAAAACTTTTCGCAATCCATGGAGAAACAAGACACGTGACAATCGGATTCATGGTTATGGAAGAACCGGATTGCGGAGAAGTAACTTATGCCGGCCAAGGAAGTGAGGCGGATCCCTATCAAATATCGGACATTCATCAGTTGCAGTGTATCGGAGAACACGATTTATCGGCTTATTATATCTTAATCCATGATGTGGATGTTTTTAGTGCTCGTTTTTGGAATGAAGGAGCCGGATTTGAACCTTTGGGTGATTTTTCCGGCTCATTAGATGGACAGGGTTATTCTATTGCAGGTTTATTTATTAATCGTCCAGGTACAAATAACCAAAGACTTTTAAATGTTGGTAGTAGTGGTAAAGTGAAAAACCTTTCATTGGTAAACGTTAATATTACTGGTGACCGTAGAAATGGCGTTTTAGGCACAAATACAGGAACAATAGAAAATTGTTTTGTAAGCGGTAGTATAACTGGGAGCTGGAGTTCTGGAGGATTTGTTTATCGAAACAGTGGAGCTATTAAAGATTGTGTAATTGATCTTAATGTTACTACTCTTAGAGGAGGAGGAGTTGCTGAGCAAAATAGCGGAACAATTGAAAGTGTAGAGTATAAAGGAATTTTTCATGAAGGCGATAGATGGGGTGGAGGAATTGTTTCCGATAATACGGCGACAGGAGTAATCCGTAATACTCGTATGACAGGAGAGATCACGAGGAATAGAATTGGAGGAGGGTTTGTATATAGAAATTACGGGCTTATAGAGGAATCGTTTGTGGATGCAGTACAGAGTCACACAGGAGGGAATGACGCAGGAGGATTTGTCTTGCTTAATTATGGCACCATTACCAATTCTTATGTTACTGGAAGTATAATTGCTATGTGGAATATCGGTGGCTTTGTGCAAACTAATTATGAAGGAGCAATAATTGATAAGAGTTATTCAGCAATAGAGTTGACAGCTTCTGGCAACATAGGTGGCTTTGCTTTTGTAAATGATGGAGCTATTGATAATTCATTTTGGGACGAAGAATTGTCAGGAAGTGTTTCATCAGTCGGTGGAACAGGTAAAATCACCTCCGAGATGCAGGATATAGACACTTTCATGGATGAGACCGACCCTGATTTGGGCGAAGCCTGGGACATGGTTTTCATCGGAGACTGGATAGATGAGGTTTGGTTTATCAATGATGGTAATGATTATCCGAGATTGTGGTTTGAGCTTTGAGCTAATTAATTTTCAAGATCAATTCCCCGCTTATTGTCAAGTGATATAAGAAAAATATTTTTTTGGCTCTTTCTGCGATGAAATTTTTTTTGGGTTTTTAAGAGAAGAATGGAAAAGATAGAAATAGAAACAGAAAAGGAAAGAGAAAAAATAAAAAACTGCCCCAGTGGCAGTCTTTTTTTTGTGGACCCTGCCGGACTTGAACCGGCGACCTCCGCATTGCAAAAGCGGCACTCTAGCCAACTGAGCTAAGGGCCCATTCGCTGTTTCAAAATTAAAAATCAAATGTCAAAGATCAAAATTAATTTGTACTTTGAATTTTTATGGTGGGCGTGCCAGGACTTGAACCTGGGACCTCGTCATTATCAGTGACGCGCTCTAGCCGGCTGAGCTACACGCCCGAAAGCTGAAAAAAGCTAAACAGAATATAGCAAATTTTGAAAATTTTACAAGTCTAAAAATAATATTTTTTATATATTTTTAATTATAATGTCTTAAATATTGTCAAAGAAAAATGTTTAAGGCGTGGACATTTTGCACTTTTAAAGAACCAAGAAATTCGCTAAGAGAGATTTTTAATTTTTTAAATTATAAAAAATATTTTGCAGGGTTGACATATTTTTGAAAGTAGTATATAATAAAAACGTAGACTAAAAAAGGAATTAAGGAAAGAAGACTTGACAGAAAATGAGAAGTAGTATATAATAAAATCGTAGAGTAAGAGGGTTCTTTAAAACTAAATATAATAATTCTTTGTGAGAAGAGAGTTATTGAAAAATTTTCAAAGGTCCAACCTTTGCAAGTATATTTTTTTCAATAAAAACTTGGAAAGCAGCCAAGAGATCTCTTCTTCACAAAAAAGATAAATAGATTTCTTGGCTGTTTTTATTTCTTTTAAAAAAAGTTGAGAGGGGAGTGAAGAAAATGACTTTTCTTTATTCCTCTCTCAATTGAGAGAAATGTTCTTTAAAATCTTTAAGGGATTGATGATAATCGTTTGATCCAGAGAAGAGAGATAAACGCTTGTTATTATCTCAAGTTATCAATTAGATTGGTTAAACATAATGGATTTTAAGACAACAGTCTAAAAATCTTTATGTAGCGTAAAGTAGAAGAGTGACAAAATTACTTTATTTAAAAAGTGATGTAGTTCCTTTGAAATACACGCCAATCATCCGTTGTTATAAAAACATCGGCTGAGGGAGAAGGCCTAACCCTCCTTTGCCCTCAGGAATGTTTTTGTAAAAAACAGTTGTTCTTTAAAAAACATTGAAAAACACACGGGTCTTTTGTTTTTATTTTTATAAATTGAAATAAAAGTGAGAAGAGAGTGCGAAAGGCCTGTATGTTTTTTATAGTATTTAAGTTTTAGGATCCGGTCTTTGGCCATCCACTGTTTCAAAAACCTTTGAAACAATGGATGAAAAAAAACAAAAGGAGATCTTGTTTGTCTGTAATGCAGATAAATAAAAATCTCTCTTCTCACACTCCTTTTGTTTAAAAACCAGAGACCGGTTCTTAGAACTTAAATAAAAAAAAAGAGAGAGGAGAGACAGGGAGAATGAATTTTTTTATAGAATTTTTTGAAGAGGTGGTAAGGTTTCTTGTTATATTAGAGGAACTTTATCACGCTTGGACCATGTCACCACATCTTCATGTGATAATGATGGGTAGAGGAATTATTGCCATTATTGTCATAATGATGATTGTGGTGATGTGGGCGGGTTTAAAAATTTGCCTGAGAGGAGGAGTGGAAAATGAAGAAAGATGAAAAAATACACCCCGGCGAAAAGTGTCGCTGTGGGGCGTGGAGACACCTAGGGCAGAATTGTCCACGGTGCGGATGATAAAAAGAAGGTAGAAAAAAGGGTTTAGGGTTTGACCGCTTTTCTTGCCAGGAGGGCGGTCTTTTGTTTTTTTTGACATAATCCCTTTACATATATTTAAAATTTATTAAAATAAGATAAACAAAACAATAAAGGTCGATGAGGCTTAAAATTATTAATTAATTTGACAAAATTTATGCCAAATTGGAATAATGTAATGGAAGAAGTATTTGTAAACTACTGGGTAAACTTTATGGAGTTTCTTCCAAGCCTAGTTCTTGCTCTTTTTGTTTTTATTGTTGGTTGGTTTGTCGCTATTGCGGTTGGGAAAGTGATTGCCAATCTTTTATACAGATTGAAGTTTAATGACTTCTTTTCAGGAGACAAATGGGAGCAAGCAATGAAAAAGGCCGATATAAAAATCAACCCTTCCGGATTTTTGGGAGATATTATAAAATGGGTTGTTTTTATTTTTGTTATCTGGGCAACGCTTGAAGTTCTTGAATTTAATCAATTTGCGGAATTCATGGCAAGTGTTGTTGCGTATCTACCCAATGTTGTGCTTGCTGTTGCTTTTTTTGTTGTTGCTGTTATTGTGGGAGAGTTTCTTTCAAAAATGTCTGTTGCAGCCACCGAAAGAACCGACTTTCCTTACTCTAAAACAGTGGGAGCAATAGTAAAAATTGCTATTTGGGTTATTGCAGCGTTTGCAATCTTTATTCAGCTTGATATTGCGAAAGATATAGTGCATACCATGTTTCAGGGTATAATGGCATTTCTTGTTATTGCCGGAGGACTTTCTTTCGGTCTTGGAGGACAGGATGCTGCGAAACAGTTTATCAATAAACTGAAAAAAATGCTTAAGTAGTTTTTGCTTACTATTTTAAACTTCCCGTAGCAAAAAAGCTACGGGAAGTTTTTTTTATTGAAATTTTGTTTGTTGGCAGTGTTATATTGTTTAGAAATTAAGGGACTTGACATATATATTTCTTTTGCTAAAATGCACACAGTTAAATTTATTAGATGTATAAACACAAACATAGATAAAAAATAAAAAGGCGGATAGGTGTAGATTTTTTCTGCTCTCCGTGAGCAGTTCTTTTTTGGGGAAATAATAACAAACGACAACATACTTTAGATTTTTTTAAGGTTTGCGGTTGTTTGTTTTACCGCAAATGTACATTAAAAACTGAATAGCTCTCTTGTTAGATGAGTTAAAAAAAGCAAGAGAGTGGATATAGTAATTATTAATTACTAGCCAAAATGCATTTACAGGCTAATGGTGGATGCCTTGGGATGTCCAGGCGATGAAGGACGTGGCGTGCCTGCGATAAGCTTCGGGGAGGTGGTACGCAACCT
>PWJI01000054.1 GCA_003560095.1 Candidatus Nealsoniibacteriota bacterium | reverse complement strand
TCCAAATTCTTGCAGGCAATTTCTATTCCTTATGTAGGCGAGGGAGCGGCAAGAGAGATTTCTTATCGTTTTTCTAATCTTGAAAATCTAAAAAAAGCCTCTTTGGAAGATATTGAAAGTATTCCTGACATAGGCCCTATAACTGCAAAAAGTACTTACGACTTTTTTAGAGATGAAAATAACATGAAAATGCTGGAAAATCTAATAAGAGCAGGAGTTATAATTGAAGAAGAAAAAAGAAGCAAAAAGATGGAAAACAAAGTTTTTGTTGTCACAGGGACACTTAGTAAGCTAAAAAGAGAGGAAGCGGAAGAGAAAATAGCTCAACTTGGCGGAAGACCGTCTTCTTCTGTTTCAAAAAATACAAATTATTTGGTTGCGGGAGAAAATCCCGGGTCAAAAATAAAAAAAGCAAAATCTCTTGGCGTAAAAATTATCAGTGAAGAAGAGTTTTTAGAGTTAATTGAAAGATGAGATTGTAAGCTAAAAGAATCTAAGAAAAGATGTTTTTAAAATGAATATGATTTTAAAAAAAATCAAAGAAATGGATTTTATCCTTCTTTTTTCCGTATTTGTTATTTCGGCAATAGGGATTGTTTCTATTTATGGCCTTGGTAATGATTTGTATATAAGGCAAATAGGATTTATCTTGGGAGGGTTTTTGCTTATGTTTTTGGTTTCCTTTATTGATTGGAGAGCTTTTAGAGAGAATTCTTATTTTATCCTTATTCTTTATTTTTTCTCTCTTCTCTCTCTTTATGGACTTCTTCTTTTTGGGCCCACAATTAAGGGAGTTCAAAGGTGGTATAGAATAGGTGATTTTTCTTTTGACCCTGCCGAAGTTTTTAAAATTGTAATTGTTATTTTGCTTGCAAAGTATTTTTCAACAAGGCATGTTGAGATGTACAAAGTTTCTCATATTATTTTTTCCGGAATTTATGTGGCTATTCCCGCTTTTCTTATTTTTCGTCAACCGGACTTAGGTTCGGCACTTATTTTAGTGATTATGTGGATGGGAATACTTATTATTTCGGGAATAAAAATTAAACATTTTTTAGCTATTATTATGCTTGGGCTGGCGGTTTTTGGGGCAGGGTGGCTGTTTTTTTTGCAAGATTACCAGAAAGACAGGGTAGTTGCCTTTCTTAATCCTGAACTTGATCCTCAAGGAATAGGGTGGGGGCAAAATCAGGCTCTAATAGCCGTAGGTAGTGGAGGTTTTTGGGGAAAAGGAATTGGAGAAGGAACACAATCACAGCTTGGCTTTCTTCCCGAGCCCGAAACGGATTTTATTTTTTCTATTATTGGAGAAGAAATGGGGTTTTTTGGAGTTATGATGCTTTTGCTTTTTTTTGGAATTTTTTTATGGAGACTTATTCTTGTTATTTTAAACTCAAAAACCAACTTCCCTCGTCTTTTTGTTTCGGGGTTTGCCATTTTAATAATAACCCAAATGTTTATAAACATAGGAATGAATTTGGGCATTCTTCCTATTATTGGAACTCCCCTTCCGCTTGTAAGTTATGGAGGAAGTAATGCACTTTTTGTCTTTTTGGGATTGGGAATAGTTTTAAGCATTAGAAGGGATATGGTGTGGTAAATTCCAAATTCCAAATTCCAGATAAATCTCAAATCCAAGTTATAGGATAAAAAACAACAATCGGAAATAATCGGAGGCTCAACCTCCGATTTTGATAACCCCACTGTCGGAGGTTCAACCTCCGAAAGTCTTTCGATAACATAAATTATAATTTCTAAATCAGACAGCACTAAACAACAGGGCGTTGCTTAACCTAAGTCAAGCAACGGCCCCAAATAATGTTTTTTTGATGTTTTTGTTGTTTGCGAGGTGTTGTGGTTTGACAAATATCTTTATTTTGTTAGTATTAAATTAGAAGAAAGGTAGTTTGATTGTCCGTTTGAAAACGGACATTAGTTTTTAATAAGGGTAATTTAAATTAAAATATGGATATAAAAGGATTTACGTCTGCAATATCTCAAATTGCGGCAGAAAAAGAAATACCTCAAGAAAAGGTAGTAGAAATAATAGAACAAGCTATTGCAACTGCCTATAAAAAAGAATATAGAGAAAAAGGAGAAGTAATAAAAGCAAAAATTGACATAAAGAAAGGAGATGCAAAATTTTGGCTTGTAAAAACGGTGGTAGATGAAAATACGGCAATTTTTTTAGAAGACGAAGAAGAAAGCGAAGAAGACATAGAAACTGAAGAAGGAAAAGTGAGATATAATCCAAAAAGGCACATCACCATAGAAGAGGCAAAAAAGGAAAAAAAAGATGCCAAAGTAGGAGAAGAAATAGAAACAGAGCTTGAAACAAAGCAAGAATTTGGAAGAATTGCGGCTCAAACAGCAAAGCAAGTTATTTTACAAAAAATAAAAGAAACGGAAAGAGATCTTGTGTTTAACGAATACAAGGAAAAAGAAAATGAGGTAATTTCGGGGATTGTTCAGCGTGTTGAGGGAAGAAGTGTTCTTATGGACATAGGAAAGGTTTTGGGGATTATGCATAAGGAAGAACAAATTCCGGGAGAGATGTATCGCCCCGGGCAGCGATACAAGGTATATGTTTTAAGCGTTGAAGACAGCCCAAAGGGGCCCAATGTTGTTTTATCAAGAGCTTTTCCAAAATTTGTTTCCAAGCTTTTTGAATTGGAGGTTCCCGAGATTGCCGCTCAAACAGTAGAGATAAAAGCTATTGCAAGAGAAGCCGGGTCAAGAACAAAAATCGCAGTGTATTCACAAGAAGAAGGAATTGACCCCGTGGGGACTGCTGTTGGTCAGCGAGGAACAAGAGTGGGAGCTATTATTTCCGAGCTGGGAGGAGAAAAAATAGATATAATAGAATACTTAGAAAAGAAAGAGGATTTTATAAAAAATGCTCTTGCGCCGGCAAAAATATCGGAAGTGGAGATTAAGGAGGGAAGAGTTTTGGTTACTGTTCCCGAAGATCAACTTTCTTTAGCTATTGGAAAGGAGGGTCAAAATGTGCGCCTTGCAGCTAAACTTACCGGATGGAGAGTTGATGTAAAAGCTATAGGAAAAGATGAAATAGAGGAAACGGCAGAAGCGGAAGAAGCGGAAAAAGAAGAGAAAGAGGAAGAAGAGGAATAATGTAGATAATTTTAACTTTTGCAATATTTAATTAAACAAAACTATGAATCTTATACCAACAGTAATAGAAAAAACTCAATATGGGGAAAGGGCTTATGATATTTATTCACGTCTTTTAAAAGAAAGGATTATTTTTATTGGAACTCCCATAAACGATAACATTGCAAATTCCATTATTGCTCAAATGCTTTTTCTGGCAAGCCAAAACTCGCAAAAAGATATCCGTCTTTATATTAACAGTCCCGGAGGTTCGGTTACTGCAGGAATGGCAATATATGACACTATGCAATATGTAAAATGCGATGTTTCTACGGTTTGTGTTGGAATGGCTGGATCAATGGCTGCTGTTCTTCTTGCCACAGGAGCTCCAAAGAAAAGATTTGCCCTTCCTAATTCAGAAATTCTTTTGCATCAGGTTATGGGAGGAGCACAAGGGCAAGCCTCGGAGATTGAGATAACAGCAAGACAAATACTTAAAATAAAAGAGAAATTAAATAAAATACTCGCATCTCACACCAAGCAACCTCTCCATAAAATTCAAAAAGATACCGATAGAGACTTTTACCTTACGGCTAAAGAGGGAAAAAGTTACGGGATTATTGATGAGGTTATTACCGAGAAGAAAGAATAGGCAAAAATTGACTTTGACAAAACAAAGAGGTTTTGATATTATGAAAGTGTTATAAACAGTTAATTTTGAGCTTGAAATCCGTAAACACTTATGTCCGAAACAAATGTTTATTATTTTATTGGGTTTTGCAAAGAAAAAGAAGTTATAAAAGAATTCGGTTGCTTTGCTAATAATTTAGAAGAAGTGCTACTAAGCATCAAAAATCGTATCTCCAGAAAGGTGTGCGGTATATTTTGTGTTTTGTTAAATTATTGGAAAAGAGCTTTTTTCTTAAAAAGTGATTTGAAAGGAAAAATTTTGCAATAAAATATCTCTAAAATAAATATCGGACAAGAAGTTTATGGCATAACAAGCTGCCAAACTTTGATATGGAACAAGTGATTTTACTTATAACGAGCGCAGTATCTTTGATTGTTGGTGCTTTTTTAGGATATCTTGCCAGGCAATCGATTGCCAAAAGAGATCATAGGGCATTGGAAACAAAGGTACAAAAAAGAATAGATTATGCAAAAAAGAGGAGTAAAGAAATTGTCCTAGAGGCGAAGGAAAAATATAACCAGATGATAGAAGCGGCAAAGAAAGAGACAGAAGAGAAAAATGAAGAACTTTTCAAGAGAGAAAAATTTCTCTTAAAAAGGGAAAATTCTTTAGATGAAAAGTTTTCTGACTACGAAAAGAAAGAGAAAATGTTTAACCAAAAAGTTAAGAGGTTAAAAGAAATAAAGGAAGAGGTTGATGAAATGAAAGACAGAGCAGAAAGCGAGCTGATGAAGATTTCCGGATTTTCCAAAGAAGAAGCAAGAGAGGAACTCTATAAAACAATAGAAAGAGAGTATGAAACAGATGTCTTAGAGAGGATAAATAGGCTTGAAAAAGAAGGCGAAGAAAGGTATTTAACCAGAGCAAAAGAAATTCTTTCTTCCGTTATTCAAAAATATTCATCGGGTCAAGTACAAGATCTTACGACAACTAATGTAAATCTTCCCGATGATGATATTAAAGGAAGAATAATAGGAAAAGAGGGAAGAAATATCAAGACACTGGAAAAGCTTACAGGAGTAGAGGTTGTTGTTGACGACACTCCCGGAACAGTTATTATCTCCAGTTTTGATCCCACGAGAAGACAAATTGCCAAAATTGCTCTTGAGAAGTTAATTTTTGACGGAAGAATTCAGCCGGCAAGAATTGAAGAAATGGTAGAAAGAGCCGAGGAGGAAGTTTCTGAGCAAATTAAAAAGGCGGGAGAAGGAGCAATATACGAAACAGGTATTATTGATCTTGACCCCAAGGTAGTTAATCTCTTGGGAAGACTTCATTTTCGTTCAAGTTATGGGCAAAATGTATTAAGTCATTCACTAGAAGTTAGTTTTCTGGCGGAAGCTATTGCTGCTGAGGTTGGAGCTGATACTTCCGTGTGTAAAAAAGCAGGGCTTCTTCATGATATTGGGAAAGCTCTTGATCATCAAGTAGAAGGCTCTCATGTAGATATTGGAATGAAAGTATTGCAAAAATTTGAAGTGGAGGAAAATGCTATTAATGCAATGAAATCACATCACGAAGAATATCCTTACGAAAGTGTGGAGTCTGTTATTGTGCAAACTGCAGATGCAATTTCGGGAGGAAGGCCCGGAGCGAGAAAAGATACTTTGGAAAATTATTTGAAAAGACTTGGAGAGCTAGAGGGTGTTGCCAATTCTTTTTCGGGAGTGGAAAGGTCTTATGCAATACAAGCAGGAAGAGAAATAAGAGTTTTTGTTAAGCCCGAAGAAATAAACGACTTAGAGGCAAAGAAAATGGCTCGCATGATGGCCGACAAAATTCAAGAAGAATTGAGATATCCGGGAGAAATAAAAGTAACTCTTATAAGAGAAAGCAGGATTGTAGATTACGCGAAATAAACTTAAAGGCAAGCAAAAGGTTGTAAACAAAAAACACGCATTTATATTGCGTGTTTTTTTTAATTATGTGGAGCGGGCGAACGGATTCGAACCGTCATCACAACCTTGGAAGGGTTGGGTAATAGCCATTATACGACGCCCGCAAAACTGATACTAATTTACAATAAAAAGGCTATAAAATCAAGAATAAAAAGTGTCGGGGTACCCGGATTTGAACCGAGACTACATGCTCCCAAAGCAAGCGTGCTGCCATTACACCATACCCCGTAATAAGACAAAAGGATTATAGCAGATTTTCTCTTTAAAATAAAGAGATAATAAAAATTAAACTCTAAAGAGTGAAAAAACAAAATTTGCTATATGAATCTTAAAGCGGAAAGACTTATTTTTTAATTTTGGCGATATGTTTTATTTTGTGTTATATTTCTATTATGAAAAAAGAAAAAGAAGAAAAATTACTTCTCATTGATACGAATTCTATTATTCATCGTGCATTTCATGCTCTCCCACCTCTTAAAACAAAAAAAGGAGATCCGGGTGGAGCTGTTTACGG
>PWJI01000035.1 GCA_003560095.1 Candidatus Nealsoniibacteriota bacterium | reverse complement strand
TTACCACACCTCTTGTAGATGTTGATCTTGATAAAGCTCTCTTAAAAAGCAGAAATTATCATAAAAACAAAAAAAGTTGTGTTTACTGTCAAATGAACGAGTGGGAAATGAAAAAAAGAGAGAGAATTGTTTACGAAAATGATCTTTTTATGGTTGTTTGTCCTTTTGCTTCTAAGGCTGCATTTCAGACAATTATTTCTCCTAAAAAACATTTGGCTTATTTTGAAAATATAACAGATGAAGAGATGGACTTTTTTGCCGATGCACTTAGCAAAGCTCTTTCTAAGATTTATAAAGGACTCAACGATCCTCCTTATAATTTTTACCTTCACTGTGCTCCATCAGATGGAATGAATCACGACTATTATCACTGGCACTTTACAATTCTTCCCAAGACATCAATATGGGCAGGCTTTGAGCTTGGTGCAAGAATGGAAATATCAACCATTAAGCCGGAAAAGGCAGCAGAATATTTACGAGAACAATAATTTTTTATGAAAAAATCACTTATTGTTGCTAATTGGAAAATGAACCCCCAAGAGCTTAAAGAAGCAAAAAATATTGCTTTGGCGAGTGATTTTAAAAATGTTGTTATTTGTTCTCCTTTTGTTTTTTTAAGAGAAATAAAAAAAACAATTAAAAATGCCAAAATTGGAGGACAGAATTGTTTTTATGAAAAGCTCGTAGGTCCTTTTACCGGAGAAGTTTCGGCAAAAATGTTAAAGGATGTAGGGTGTGATTATGTTATTTTAGGACACTCCGAAAGAAGAGAAATATTTAAAGAAAATCACGAAGAAATAAAAAAGAAAATAAAAGCCGCCTTAGCAGCGAAAATTACTCCGATAGTTTGTATAGGGGAAGATGAAGGCACAAAAAACGGAGGTGAGACTATAAAAAAACAAATTTTTGGCTCTATTGATAAATCTTTTTTGAGTAAAATAATTATTGCCTATGAGCCTGTTTTTGCAATTGGGACAGGAAAACCCTGCTTACCGGATTTAGCGGAAAAAAGAAGAGTTTTTATAAAAAGCACACTTTCTAAGATTGGCAAAAAAGGAGAAAGCCTTCCTATTCTTTATGGAGGAAGCGTTAATAGCAAAAATGCAATAAAATACACACAAGAAGCCGGGTTTGATGGAATTCTTGTTGGAGGAGCTTCTTTGAAAAAGGAGGAATTTAAAAAAATACTAAGCAAAGCATAAGACATGAAAGCAAAAGAAATAAGGGAAAAATTTATTGATTTTTACAAAAAAAGGGATCATGTTTTTATTCCTCCGGCACCTTTGATTCCGGAGCAAGACTCAACTCTTTTGTTTGTTAATTCGGGAATGTTTCCTCTTGTTCCTTATTTGCTTGGAGAAGAGCACCCTGAAGGGAAAAGGCTTGTAAATTTCCAGAAATGCTTTCGCAGTGACGACATTGAAGAAATTGGAGATATGCGCCACACCACTCTTTTTGAGATGCTTGGAAATTGGTCTTTGGGTGATTATTTTAAAGAAGAGCAGATTCCGTGGGTTTTTGATTTTTTTGTTGATGAAATTGGGCTTGATCCAAAAAAAATATATATTTCTGTTTATAGAGGAGATAAAGAGATAGGAATAGAGAAAGATAGCAAAGCAGCTCAAATATGGAAAGATGTTTTTGAAAAAAGAGGGATAGCTTCTAAGGAAGTTGATTTTGCTCAGGAGAAGGGAATGCAAGAAGGGAGAATATTTTATTACTCAAAAGATAATTGGTGGTCTAGGTCCGGTCCCCCGGAAAGTATGCCTCTTCAAGAACCGGGAGGTCCGGATAGCGAAATATTTTATGATTTAGGAGAAAGTTTAGGTCATCATAAAAAATCACAATGGAAAAACGAGCCTTGTCATGTAAATTGTGATTGTGGAAGATTTATAGAGATAGGAAACAGTGTTTTTATTCAGTTTATTAAAACGGAAAACGGTTTTGAAAAATTACCCAAGAAAAATGTTGATTTTGGAGGGGGGCTTGAAAGAATTGCAATGATATCCCAAGGGAAAACAAGCATTTTTGAGACGGATCTTTTTTTGCCGATTATAAGGAAAATAGAAGAAATATCTTCTTTCAAATATCGCGAAAACGTTCAGTCTTTTGAGGTTATTGCCGATCATGTTAAAGCGGCAACATTTATCATAGGTGATGAAAAAGGCGTTTCTCCTTCAAATAAACAGCAGGGCTATTTTGTAAGGAGACTACTAAGAAGGTCAATGAGGCACGGAAGAATTTTAAATATTGATTCTAAGATGTGGATTAAAGACGTAGCAAGGGAGGTTATTGAAATATACAAAGATGTCTATCCGGAAATTGAAAAAAACAAAGATTTTGTTTACGAAATGCTGGAAAAAGAAGAAAATGCCTTTAATAAGATGCTGGAAAAAGGAATAAAAGAGTTTGAAAAAATAGAAAACAAAGAGATTTCCGGAAAAAAAGCCTCCTTTCTTTATCAAACTTACGGGTTTCCTTTGGAGTTAATTGAAGAAATGGCAAAAGAAAGAGGGCAAAAAGTCGATAAAGAGGGCTTTTATGAAGAAATGGAAAAGCACAAAAAACTTTCCAGGGATCTTTCGGCAGGAGTGTTTAAGAGTGGGCTTGCAGATGAAAGCGAAAATACTGTTAAATATCATACTGCTACACACCTTTTGCTTGCCGCTCTTCGGGAGATTCTTGGGGAGACTGTCGTTCAAAAAGGGAGTAATATTAATCGCGAGAGGCTTCGTTTTGATTTTTCTTTTGAAAGAAAGCTCTCTAAAGAAGAAATAAGTCAAGTTGAAGAAAAAGTTAATGATATGATTAAAAAAGACCTTGTTGTCTCTAAAGAGGAGATGGACACCAAAAAAGCACTGGAATCAGGAGTAGTTGCTTCTTTTGAAGAAAAGTATCCTTCCAGAGTTTTGGTTTATACTATTTCCGATAAAGATGGCAATGTTTTTTCTCGAGAGATTTGCAGTGGGCCCCATGTGGAAAAAACATCTCTTTTAGGAAAATTAATAATAAAAAAAGAAGAATCTTCTTCCTCAGGAGTTAGAAGAATAAAAGCGATACTTAAATAGAGCTCAGTTAAAGAATGGACTTTGAAGCTTTAAGGTGCTATCATTTAAGAAAATAAATCAAGTAAATTAACATTTTAAAAAAGCAAAGATGAGAAAAAAAGTAATTGACATATATCCTCCTTGCAAAGAAGAAAACAAAAAAAGCACTTGCAAAGAAAAAAGAGAACCAAAAAAATGTAAAAAAGGGTTGTTTTTCACTATTTTTTTTATTTTTTTAGCTCTTGGCGCTTATTTTTATTACAATTCTTACAGAACAGAGGTTAAGATATATTTAGAGGCTGAAGATTTTCAGATTGAAGAAGGATTTTTGGTAAAATCTGCCGGAGTTTTAGAAGACAGGCAAGTGAGAGGCGTTGTTTTAAGAGAAAATGTCTCTGATAATCGTGATTTTCCCGTAGAAAGAATGGAGCTTGTAGAAGAAAAGACAGTTGGAGAGATAAAGGTTTGTCAGGAATATAGTGATTCTCAGGTTAATTATGTTGAAGAAACGAGATTTATATCCGAGGAAGGCAAAGTTTTTTTTGCAACAGAGAGAGTAGTTCTTCCTCCAAGAAACGAAAACGACGGTTGTGGTTTTGTTGAGGTTATTGCCTCTAAGCCCGGAGAAGAATATAATATTGATTCTGATTCTCAGTTTGCTCTTCCGGGGCTTGACGGTACAGCCCTTTACGGAAGCGTAAAAGGAGTTTCTTTTGATATAAAAAAAGAAGGAACCTCAAAAGAAGTTCCTTATCTTGACGAAAGCACAAAAAGAGCTGCCAAAGAGCAAATGAGAGAAGAGCTTTTTAAGAAAGGAAAA
Organism: Candidatus Nealsoniibacteriota bacterium; assembly: GCA_003560095.1. Taxonomy (GTDB): domain Bacteria; phylum Patescibacteriota; class Minisyncoccia; order Minisyncoccales; family PWPS01; genus PWHW01. The sequence continues at coordinate 18,370 of PWJI01000035.1, read as the reverse complement.
GAAGCTTTACTGAAAGAATACGGCGAGGATTATTTTATAGAAAACGATTCTCAGTATAAGGCGGAAATCGTTAAGCAAGAAATTAAAGAAGATGAAGAAAATTCGGAAAAATTTTATTTTAAGTTGGAAGTAGATGTCAAAGTAATGGCAATAAGTAAAGAAGAAGTTTTAAATTTTATAAAAGAAGCAATTCCTGAAGGGAGAGATTGGAGAAGAGAAACGCAAGAGCTTACGGTGAGTTTTTCAAGAATAAATTTTGAAGAAGGAATAGCAGATGCTTTTATTGATTTTTCGGCCCAGATACATGAAGAAGTTCCAAAAGAGGACTGGAAAAGGAAAATTTCCGGCCTTGAATTTGAGCAAGCAAAAAATAAATTGGAAAAAGAAATAGATGCCCAAAAGATAGAAATAAGCACACGCCCCTTTGGTCTTAGCAGAGTTTCAGAAAATCCGGAAAGAGTAGAGTTTGTGCTTAAGTTTGATTATTAGCGAATTGTTTAAATTTTAAACAAGACTTGGTTTGACAAAATTTAAAAAAACTGATATCCTTGTCCTTGTTAAATCGATAAATGAGTTCTGACAACAAAAAACAAAGAGGAATTGTGCTAGAGGCTTTACCTAACACGCATTTTAAGGTTAGGTTGGACGATGGAATAGAGATTGATGCTCATTTGGCAGGTAAGTTGAGGATTCACCGAATAAAAATTCTTCCCGGAGATAAGGTGACTGTTGAGACCAATGATTACGACAAAACAAAAGGAAGAATTGTTTATCGCGGATAAATATCGATAAGTAATTATTGTTATCCATTTCTGTGGTAATTTTTTTTGGAGTTAAAAACGCGGGAAAACGCGGAAAATTTTTTTATTACGCTCAGGAAATAAAATTTTATAAAAAACATAGAAAAGTTATTGTAAAATGAGAATACAATCATCAGTAAAGAAAAGATGTAGAGATTGCAAGGTTGTTCGAAGAAAGAACAGAGTTTATATTATTTGCAAAAACAAAAAACACAAGCAAAGGCAAGGATAAGATTTATTTTTTTATTACACAAGTCAATTTATTAAATTTATGGCTAGAATTGCAGGAGTAAATATACCCAAAAACAAAAGAGTGGTTGTTGCGCTTACCTATATTTTCGGAATAGGTCCTTCTTTAAGTAAAAGTATTTTGAAGGATCTTAAAATAGATGAAAATAAAAAAGTTGATCAATTAGATGAAAAAGAAGAGAAAAAGCTAAGAGAAAAAATAGAAAAAGATCAAAGAACAGAAGGAGAGCTTAAGAGAGAAAGAAGAGATTCCGTTGAAAGACTTAAGCGTATTGATTGCTATAGGGGGGTTAGGCATAAAAAAGGATTGCCCGTTAAAGGACAAAACACCCGAACAAATAGCCGTACTGTCAGGGGAAATGTCAGAAAAATGGCCGGCTCGGGGAAAAAAGCCGCTCCTTCCCCTAAATAATTTTAATATTTAGAACTTGTGAAGCAAAAGTATTATGGGAAAAAAAAGAATTATAGAAAAATCAGAAGAAGAAATTCTTGAAGAAAAGAATAATCTTGAAGCCACCAAGAAAAAGGGAAGAAAAACCAAGAAAAGAGGTGTTGAGCTTGGGAGGATTTATATTTCTGCCACTTATAATAATACATCAATAACTCTTACTGACGATAAAGGGGGCGTTCTTGCTTGGTCGAGTGCGGGAAGTATGGGGTTTAAGGGAACAAAAAAAGCCACTCCCTACGCTGCTTCAGAAGTTGCAAATGTTATTTTTGAAAAGGCTGAAAAGATGGGAATGAAAGAGGTTGATATTTTTGTAAAAGGAGTTGGAACAGGAAGATCTTCGGCTCTTCGTGCTTTTGCCTCAAAAAATATTATTATAAAATCAATAAAAGATATTACACCTATTCCGCACAACGGTTGTCGTCCAAAAAGAGCTCGAAGAGTGTAATATTATTTTACAAGAAAGAAATTCAAAAATCACAAAATAAAAGTTTATGAAAGAAAACGCAAAATGCAAAAAATGCCGTCGCTTGGGAGCAAAACTTTTTTTGAAAGGAGAGAAGTGCGAGTCTCAGAAATGCCCAATGATTAAAAAGCCTTATGCTCCGGGACAAAAACCCAAAAGGAGAAAAGGGCATGTTTCCCAGTACGGTAAAGAGCTTTTCGAAAAACAAAAACTTCGAAATTGGTATGATTTGCAAGAAAGGCAACTTCTTAGATATGTAAAGTCGGTAATCAGTAAACAAAAAAAAGAAGAATCTGCGGGAAATCAACTTCTAAGAAAGCTTGAGGGAAGAATTGACAACGTTATTTTTCGAGCAGGTTTTGCAATTTCAAGATCTCAGGCAAGGCAAATGGTAAGTCATGGATTTTTTTATGTTAATAGTAAACCCGTTAATAGGCCATCTTATCAAATAAAAACAGGTGATATTATTTCCCTAAGGCCCGGAAAAGAAAAAAAGGCGATTTTTGCGGAATTTGACTCAAGAATGAAAAATTTTAATCCGCCTTCTTGGATTTCCCTTGATAAAAAAAATTTTACAGCGAAAATAATAAGTGAAGCAATAATTGATGAAATTGCTCCCCCTGTTGAGATTTCTTCAATATTTGAGTTTTATTCACGTTAATAATAATTATTATTAATAAAATTTTGCTTTTTAATTTTAGTAATTAATTAAAAAGCTTATAATCGTAGTTATAATATGATTTCGTTACCATCAAAGCCAAAAATTGTAGAAAAAAAAGAGGACAGAAAAGCGGTTTTTGAGATAGATTCTTTGTACCCCGGGTACGGAGTAACTATGGGAAACAGCCTTAGAAGAGTTCTTCTTTCTTCTTTAAGTGGCGTAGCAATAACAAAGGTAAAAATAAACGAAGTTAATCACGAGTTTTCCACTATTGAAGGAGTGATGGAGGATGTTATTACAATAATTCTTAATCTAAAGGAGATGCGTTTTCGCATGCACTCTTTAGAGCCTCAAGTTGCTAAATTAGAGGCAAAGGGAGAAAAAGAGGTTACCGGCGCTGACTTTAAGACTCCTACACAAGTGGAAGTTGTTAATCCTGAAAAGCACATAGCAACAATTACCGATAAAAAAACCTCTCTTTCTATGGAGGTGGAAATTGAAAAAGGAATGGGTTATTCTTCTACGGAAGACAGGAAAGATGAAAAGCTGGAAGTTGGTCAAATTCTTGTCGACTCTGTTTTTACTCCGGTAAAAAGGGCTAATTTTAATGTTGAAAACATGAGAGTTGGAAAAAGAACTGATTTTGACCGTCTTTTTATTGATATAGAAACTGACGGTACTATTACTCCGGAAGAAGCGCTTTATCAAGCTATTGATATTTTGGCCGGTCAATTTTCAGCCCTTTCTCCCTCAAAAGAAAGCTCTTCAAAAAAAGAAAAGAAAACCGAAAAAAAAGAAGATAAAAAAGAGAAAGATGAAAAAGATAGCAAGGATGAAAGCAATGAAGACATTGAGACACTTAAAATATCCAAAAGAACAATTAATGTTTTAGAAGGAAATAAGATAAAAAAAATAAAAGACATATTAAAGAAAACAGAGGAGGAAATTTCTTCTTTGGAAGGAATGGGGAAAAAGGGAGTTGATGAAATAAAGAAAGCGTTAAAAAAGAAAAAATTAGAATTAAAAGAAGAAAAGTAAGGAAATTTTGAGCGAAATTAAACTATTATGCCCAGAATAAAAAACAAAAGAAGATTTGGAAGAAAAAGAGATCAGCGCCGAGCGCTCTTGGCTTCTCTTTGTCGAGTACTTATTTTAAACGAAAAAATAAAAACCACAGAAGCAAAAGCAAAAGAATTAAGATCTTTTATTGAAAAAGTAGTGACCCGGTCAAAAGAAGATAGTGTTCACACAAGAAGGATACTTAAAAAAAGATTTTCTGACGATGTTGTTAGAAAATTAATAAGTGAAATAGGACCGCGCTATAAAGATAGAGCAGGGGGATATACGAGAATAATAAAAACCGGCCCCCGAGTAGAAGATGGCGCGAAAATGGCTATTATTGAATTTGTATAAAAGGAATAAAAACAATATGGAAGAAAGAAAAACATACACCATTGATGCTGAAAAAAAACCTCTTGGAAGATTGGCTACTCAGATAGCAGTTCTTTTGACAGGTAAAAATGAAGAAAATTATGCTTCTTATGAAGACAGAGGTGCGTATGTTGTGGTAGAAAATATTGAAAAGATTACTCTTACCGGCAAGAAAAAAGGTGATAAAAAATATTATCATCATTCGGGTTATCCGGGAGGATTAAAAGAGATAACTTATGATAAATTAATTGAAAAAAAGCCCACGGAAGCTTTAAAGAAAGCTGTTTACGGAATGCTTCCAAAAAACAAATTAAGAAAAGAGAGAATCAAAAGACTTAAAATTGTTTAAATATGCCAGTTAAAGCGAAAGAAAAAAAGAAAGAAAAATACTATCAAGCGGTAGGGAGGAGAAAAACTTCTACCTGTATTGTTCGTATTTATGAAAAAAAAGGCGGGGGAATTGTTGTTAATGGGAAAAAGCTCGAAGAATTTTTTCCTACATTTGAGCTTCAAAAAGAAGTAAAAAAGCCTCTTGACGAACTGGGGTTTCTTAGCAAAATTTATGTTTCAGCAAAAGTTGTGGGTGGTGGCGTTAAGTCACAAGTAAGAGCGGTTCAACACGGAATTGCTCGTGCTCTTGTCAGTTATGACGAAAGCCTTAGAAAGCAATTAAAATCTTCCGGGCACTTAACTCGTGATCCAAGAATGAGAGAAAGAAAGAAACCCGGATTAAAGAGAGCAAGACGTGCCCCACAATGGAGAAAGAGGTAATTTGCACAAATTTTCAAAGAGCAAAAATCGGAGATTGAACCTCCGATTTTTGATTTTTATTTCTCAAAAAAAGAATATCTTTAATATGCATTTTAATATATATTTTTAATTTGCTATTTATCCTCTTTTATATTATAATGAGCAGGCTAAAATTATTTTTTGGCCTTTGTTTAATAACTTAAAAACCTTATATCAAAGGAGGGTTTTGCGGTTATTTTTTATTGGTCTTTAATGTTATTATTTTTTATGTCCGATAAGTTGATTATAGAAGGAGAAAATAAGTTAAAGGGTTCTATCGATGCAAGGGGGTCTAAAAATGCCGCTACTCCAATTATTGCGGCGACTCTTCTTACAAAAGAAACTTGTATTTTAGAAAACGTCCCACTTGTGGAAGATGTCAAGCGAATGCTTAAAATAGTAAAGAAAATGGGGGCGGAAGTTGATTTTATAGAAAAAAGAAAGGTAAAGATAACAGCAAAAAACATTGATCCTGAAAAACTTGACATGGGGCTTGTCAGTAAAATGAGATCTTCTATTTTGTTTGCAGGACCGCTTCTTGCTAGATTTGGTTTTCTTAAAATACCTCAACCGGGAGGGTGTGTAATTGGCTCAAGACCCATTGATACACACCTTAGTGCTTTTTCAAAAATGGGAGTTAGTGTGCAAGAATCGGGACTTAAAAGGAACGGATCAAGGAAATCAAATATTTATCACTTTGAGGCAAATAAAAAACTTCAAGGGAAAGAAATTATTCTTGGGGAGTTTTCAGTTACTGCAACAGAGAATATTTTAATGGCTGCTTGTCTTGCAAAAGGAAAAACCGTTATCAAGATAGCGGCAGCCGAACCCCACGTTCAAGATTTAGCTCTTTTTCTTTCAAAAATGGGAGCTGAAATAAAAGGAATTGGTACAAATACTCTTGAAATAAAAGGGAAAGAGAGTCTTTCCGGAGCAAAGCATTTTATTTGCTATGATTATGTCGAAGCAGGGACGCTTATTCTAATTGCTCTTGCAACAAAAGGAGATGTTTCTGTTGAAAATGTCCCCGTTGATCATTTAGATCTTCTTTTAACAAAATTAAAAGGATTTGGGGCAAAGTTAAAAATAGAAAAAAATAGAGTTGTTGTTTCCGGTAATAAAGAGCTTTGCATAAACAAAATACAAACTATGCCACACCCGGGGATACCAACCGACTTGCAAGCTCCTTTAGGGGCTCTTTCAACACAAGCAAGAGGGCTTACCTTAATTCACGACCCTCTTTACGAAGGAAGGCTTAAATATTTAGAAGAGTTAAATAAAATGGGTGCAGAAATTGTTATTTGTGACCCTCACAGGGCAATAATTAACGGACCAACAAGACTTCATGGAACAAAGCTTGATCCATTGGACTTAAGAGCGGGGGCAGCCCTTATTATGGCTGGTCTTATTGCAGAGGGAACAACAATAATAAAAGACGTAACTCAAGCCGATAGAGGATACGAAAAGATAGACGAAAGGCTTTGTAATATTGGCGCTAAAATAAGAAGAGTAAAAAACGGTAAGTAGATTATTTAAATTTATTTTTTTAATATCATGCTTTCAAGAAAAATAGGAATTGATTTGGGGACATGTAATTCGCTTGTTTTTGCTCCCGGAAAGGAAATTATTCTAAATGAGCCTTCCGTGGTTGCAGTAAGTGTTTACGAAAACAAAATTCTTGCTGTTGGTAAAGAGGCAAAAGAAATGACCGGAAGAACCCCCGATGAAATTAGAGTTTATAGACCGCTTAAAGATGGCGTTATTGCAGAATATCGTATAACTGAGGCAATGATAAAGTATTTCATCGAAAAATCTCCCGGAATGAGAATAATTAAGCCTGAGCTTATGGTTGGAGTTCCGGCCGGGATAACGTCAACGGAAAAAAGGGCGGTTATTGAGGCGGGAATGTCTGCCGGAGCAAAAGCGGTTTATACCGTAAAAGAACCTATCTTGGCTGCCATTGGTGCAGGAATACCAATAGCTTCTTGCTCGGGGCATATGGTTGTTGATATAGGGGGTGGAACTACGGAGATTGCCGTTATCTCTCTTGGGGGAGTTGTTGTTGCCCGCTCTTTGAGGGTAGCAGGAGATAGCATGGATTTTGCAATATCAAATTATGTCAAAGGAAAGCATAACGTTGCCCTAGGAGAAAAGAGCGTAGAAGAGATTAAGGTGAACATAGGAACAGCGATTAAAGAAAAAGAGCAAAAAGTAATGGAGGTTAGGGGAAGAGATCTTGTTTCGGGACTGCCAAAAACAATAAAAGTTTCTTCAAACGAAGTTCACGAGTCTATTTCCGGGACTCTTGATGATATTATAAAAGTTGTTAAACAGGTTCTTCGAGAAACTCCTCCTGAGCTTTCTGCCGATATAATGGATAAGGGAATGGTTCTTACCGGAGGAGGAGCTCTTTTAAATAATATCGATGTTTTGGTTACGGAGAGAACGGGCGTTCCCTCTTTTGTTGCTGAAGAAGCTCTTCTTTCGGTTGCCAGGGGTGCAGGAGTTGTTTTAGACAACTTAGACGCTTACAAAAGAAGCATAATGAGCAAATAATTTTTACTTATATGCTAATAGGGCATAAAGCGCAACAAAAAAAGCTAAATATGCTTTATAAGAGTGGTAATTTGCCTCATGCCCTTCTTTTTTCGGGACCCGAGGGGGTTGGAAAAAAGAGAGTGGCAAAAGATTTTTTAAAAACAATAAACTGCGAAAATGAAGACAGTTCCTTTAAAGACACATTATCTTTCTGCAAAGAGTGCACTAATTGTCGTGAAATAGAAAAAGGTATTCACTTTGATATAACGGAGATTAGTCCTGAAGATGGAGAGATAAAGCTTGAGAGTATAGAATATTTAATCGAAAAAATATCGCATAGAGCCATAAAAGCTTCTTTTAAGGGGTTTATTATCGACCAGGCTCATCTTATGAATGCTCAGTCTCAAAATGCCCTGCTAAAGACCCTTGAAGAGCCTCCGGGAAGAGCGGTTATAATTATTGTTACAGAATATCCGTCTTCCTTATTACCTACAATTTTATCAAGATCATTTGAGATTAAATTTTCACTTGTTTTAAATAAAGAAATAGAAAAAAGCATAAAAGATAAAGAGGTTGTAAAACTTTCTTTAGGAAGACCGGGAAGGGCTTTGGATTATATGAACTTCCCCGAAAGAAAAGAAAGGGCAAAGAAAGTAGAGAGTGATGTCCAAGAAATGCTTAAAAAAGAGATTTCTTTTAGCTTTTCTAAGATAAAAGAAATTACAGACGAGAAAAGAGAGGAAGAGTTTTTAAATTGCGCATTACAGATTATTGAAAAGGAAATACTGGAAAAAATAAAAAAGAAAGAAAGTGTTTTTCAATGTTGCGAGGTTGCCAAGGAGCTAGAAAGAGTGTTTTTTTTGAAATCAAAAACAAACGCCAGTAACCGTCTTATGCTTGAAAAGGCAATGACAAAATTTTTATCTTAAAAAACAAATTGTGATTCGCCAAAAATATATAGTATAATAGAGAAAAATAATCAATAATAATTTACTATTTATATGGAGTACAAAAAAATAGTGGAAAAAATAAAACCGGAAATGGAAAAAGCAGTCGACCATTTCTCAAACGAATTAAAAAAAATAAGAGCTGACAGGGCAACTCCCTCTTTAGTTGAAGACATTGTTGTTGATTGTTTTAATCAAAGACTGCCATTAAAACAACTTGCCGCTATTTCTTGTCCGGAGCAAAGGCAAATACTTGTTCAGCCATGGGATAAAAGTTACACCAAAGACATTATTGCCGCTTTGCAAAAATCAGAATCCTCACTTAGCCCGGTAGTGGAAGGAAGCTCTATTAGAATAGTTCTTCCACCTCTTACCGAAGAGTATCGTAAAGACCTTCTTAAACTTCTTTCCGAAAAAAAGGAGGATGCTCGAGTTGCCTTAAAGAGAGTAAGAGAGGAAGCTTGGAGGGAAATTCAGGAAAAAACCAATTCGGGAGAAATAACAGAAGATGAAAAATTTAAAGCAAAAGAGGATTTGCAAAAGGTTATCGACAGTTACAATAAAAAAGTTGACGATTTGACCGAAAAAAGAGAAAACGAAATAAAAAACTAGTAAAAACAAATATCAGTTATTAAATTAAATTTATGCCAACGTTTTTGATTATTATAATAAGTCTATTAGTTCTTATATTCTTTCATGAATTGGGTCACTTTATTTTTGCAAAAAAATACGGTGTTAGAGTGGATGAGTTTGGAATAGGTATTCCTCCTCGTATTTTTGGAAAGAAGATAGGGGAAACCATTTATTCCATAAATTGGATTCCCTTGGGGGGCTTTGTGAAGCTTCATGGAGAAGATGAAAGGATAGATGACGAGAGAAGTTTTTCTTCCAAACCTATTTACCAGAGAGCGATAATTCTTTTTGCCGGGATTGCTGCGTTTTTTGTTATAGCATTTATTGTTTTTTCTGCTCACTCTGTTACCGGTGTAAGAACCGTGGTAAGTGAAGAAGATATTGAAAAAGGAATAGAGAATGATTGGGAAATAGTAATAGGAGAGGTGGTAAAAGAATCTCCTGCCGATGAGGCGGGAATAAGAATGTATGACTCTTTAGTTTCAATAAACGATAAAGAAATAGAAAGGCCAAACGAGGCTTTTAAAATATTAGAAGAAGCAAAAGGAGAGGAAACAAAAATAGACGTATTAAGAGGAGATGAGGTTGTTTCATTTTCTTTGGTTCCCAGAAAAGAGTATGAGGAAGATGAGGGATCTGTAGGAATGGCAATGCTTCTTGCGACACAAAAAAAATACCCCTTGCATCAAGCTCCCATAGAGGGGGCTAAAATGACCGTGCAAACCACTTTCATGGTGCTTTCGGGAATAGCTATGGCAATAAGCTCTCTTTTAACGAGCACACCTCTTCCCGAAGGAATGGATGTTGTTGGTCCGGTTGGTATTGTAGATATCGGAGCGGGGGCATTTACGAGTGGCATTTCCGACTTTCTTCGTTTTTTGGGACTTATAACGGTTTCTCTTGCTATTTTTAACTTTCTTCCCATTCCGGCACTTGACGGTGGAAGGCTTCTTTTCTTGGCGGTTGAAAAAATAAAAGGAAGTCCTATTCCTGAGAAAGTTGAGCAAGGGCTAAACGGAGCATTTTTTCTTGTTTTGATTAGTTTGATGATTTTTGTTATTTTCAGAGATTTACAAAATTTAGGCATAGGAATTAACTTTTTTTAAAAAAATTATAAATGAAGAATATAAGAAAGACTGAAAAGCTATGATAAAAAAAATATGGAGCAAGTTTTCTTTAGATATAGGTATAGACCTTGGAACAGCTAATTGCTTGGTTTATGTCAAAGGAAAGGGCATTACAATGTCTGAACCTTCCGTGGTCGCGGTAAATAATAAAACAGGCCAAATATTGGCTATTGGAGAAGAAGCAAGAAGAATGGTGGGGAAAACTCCCGGACATATTGTTGCAACAAGACCCTTGGTTGCCGGTGTTGTTTCCGATTTTGACGTTACAGAGCAAATGCTTCGTTATTTTATTGAAAAAGCCTACGAAAACGGATTCCCTATTCATGCCAGGCCAAGGGTGGTTATTGGAATTCCTTGCGGAGTTACGGAGGTTGAAAGAAGGGCTGTTGAGGATGCAGGAAGAAATGCCGGAGCAGGGCAAGTGTATCTTATTGAAGAGCCAATGGCTGCTGCTATAGGCGTTAGACTTCCCATTCAAGACCCCGGAGGTAATTTTGTAGTTGATATTGGAGGTGGTACTACGGAAGTTGCCGTTATATCTCTTGGAGGAATTGTCATCTCAAGAAGTTTGCGTATTGCCGGTGATAAATTAAACGAAGATATTATTAATTTTGCGGAAAAAGAATACAAGCTTCTTATAGGTGAAAGAACTGCCGAAGATGTAAAAATAAAAGTGGGATCGGCATCTCCTTTGGAGGAAAAAATAGAATCTTCCATCAGAGGAAGAAACTTAGTGACCGGCTTACCGGAAGAGGTTTATGTTAACGATGAAAATATCCGCAAAGCGATGGAAAAATCAATAAGAGAAATAGTAAAAACAATAAAAGATACGGTAGAAGAAACTCCTCCGGAGCTTTTGTCGGATATTATGTCTAAGGGAATATATTTACTTGGAGGAGGAAGTCTTTTAAGGGGACTTGATAAGCTAATTGAAGAGGAGGTTCAGATTAAAACTCATATAGGAGATGACCCCTTAACAGCTGTTGTAAGGGGAGCAGGATATGCCCTAGAGCACATAGATGGCTATAATGAGATTTTTTTGGAAACAAAAGATATTGATCCTCCAAAATAACTTTCATAAAATAATTTTCAACCAAAAGAAATTATGAACAAAAAAGAAGTGGAAAAATTGGCTTTCTTTGCGCGTATAAAGCTTGATGACGAAGAACTTAAAAATGTTCCGGGAGAAGTCGATTCAATTTTAAAGTATATTCAAAAATTAAGTAATGCAAATACTGAAAATGTAGAATCTCTTTTTCATTTTCCGGAACTTAAAAATGTTGTCCGAAAAGACGAAGCGAAAACAATTGATCGTGAAGTTCAAAAAAGAATGATGGCAATGGGAAAAGATAAAGACGACTATTTGAGAGTAGAGGCAATACTATAAATAAACATTAATTCATTGTTTTTTTTAAATAAATGAAAATAACTATAAAAGAAACACAGGAAAAGTTAAGAAAAGGAGAGATTACCGTGGAAGATATTCTTTCTGAATTTTTTGCGCGAACAAAAGAAAGAAATGAGGAAATAAATGCTTTTCTTTCTGTCTTTGACAAGACTCTTAATGACATTAAGAGTAAAGACAAAAATCTACCTCTTTACGGAGCCTTTTTTTCCGTGAAAGATAATATATTAATAAAAGGAGAGCGTTGTAGTGCGGGCTCGAGACTTCTTGATCACTATATAGCTCCTTTTGACGCAACTGTTATAAGAAAAATAAAAGAAAAAGGAGGAGTTTTTATAGGTAAAGGTAATTTAGATGAGTTTGCTATGGGGTCTTCTACTGAAAATTCGGCATTTGGACCTACAAGAAATCCCATTGATTCGGAAAGAGTTCCAGGGGGTTCTTCGGGTGGAACAGCTGCAGCAGTAGCTGATGGAATGTGTAATGCGGGTCTTGGTTCCGACACGGGGGGGTCAATAAGACAACCGGCTGCTTTTTGTGGAGTGGTTGGATTTAAACCTACCTATGGGACTGTTTCTCGAAGTGGGGTTATGAGTATGGCGTCTTCTTTCGATCAAGTTGGGCCTATTACAAATAGCGTAGAAGATGCGGAAACCATTTTTAATGCGATATGCGGAAAAGATGAAAATGACTCGGTTACCAGTGATCTTATAAGAAAGAAAGTAAAAAAAGACCTTAAAGTAGGAATTCCAAAAGAATATTTTGTTGAAGGAATGGAAGAAGGGGTAAAAGAAGCAATAGAGAAAGCAATTGAGAAAGTTGAGAAAGCCGGAATAAAAGTAGAAGAAGTAAGTTTGCCTCATACGGAATATGCACTTCCGGCTTACGAAATAATTATGGCATCGGAAGTTTCGGCAAACTTGGCTCGTTATGACGGCATTAGATACGGATTAGAATTTGATAGACCGGTGGCAAAAACAATTAAAGACGCTTATTTGGAAAACAGAGGAGAAGGATTTGGAAAAGAAGCAAAAAGAAGAATTATTTTAGGTACCTATGCTCTTTCGGCAGGCTATTATGATGCTTATTACATTAAGGCACAAAAAATAAGATCTCTTATTGCCGATGACTTTAAGAAAGTTTTTCAAGAAGTGGATGCCCTTATTACCCCTGCTACACCAACTCTTCCTTTTAAAATAGGAGAAAAAGTAGAAGACCCCCTTTCTATGCATTTGTCAGATATATTTACAGTGACGGCAAACCTTGCCGGACTTCCCGCAATGTGCCTTCCTTGTGGCAAAAAAGATAAATTTTATGTCGGAGCTCAAGTTTTAACAGATCGTTTTCATGAAGATACTCTTTTTCATTTAGCAAAAAAGCTTGAAGAAATATGGAAACAATAATTGAATACATTAGAGACCCTTCGCTTATTTCACCCAATTTTTTTATCATCTGGCAGGTTTTGAGAGTTATTTTTTTAAGTATTTCTGCTTTTTTTGTGGGGTTACTTGTTTTTTTATTTTTTGTTAGTGATTATAAAAACTATCGATTTATTGAGAACTATTCCGAGTTTAGAAAAGCGAAGCCGAAAATGGGAGTGAAGATGGAAGAAAATTGGAGTGAGATTATAAAACAAGCAAAAAGTGAAAAAGAAGCAGACCGAAAAATGGCGGTTATTGAGGCAGATGACATAATTAATGATGTTTTATCTCAGCTTGGATATGGCGGAGACACTTTGCCCGAAAAATTAGAGCGTTTAAACGAAGAGATTATTCCCAATCTTAATGAAATTAAAGAGGCGCATAAAAAAAGAAAAGAGATTAGCTATGATCCCAATAAAGAACTTTCTTCTCAAGATGCCGTAAATTTGGTTTCTGTTTACGAAAAAGTATTTAAAGACCTACAGATAATATAAAATAAAACCAAATACAAAAATATAACCAAGCAACCGAAAATAACCGAAATACAATCAAATACAACAATCGGCAACAATCGGTAACAATCGGAGGTTCAACCTCCGATTTTTATACTCTCACTTTCGGAGGTTCAACCTCCGACAGTCTTTTTTGGAAGTATAAATTTCAAATCACAAGCACCAAATTACAAATAAATATTACTTGACCGGGCTATTGCTTAACCGGGTTAAGCAATGCCCTTTTATTGCTTATTTTTTTAATAACAAAAATAACAATCGGCAACAATCGGAGGTTCAACCTCCGATTTTCATACCCCGACTTTCGGAGGTTCAACCTCCGAAAGTCCAAAAACCTCCGAAAGTCTAAAAATTTAAAAATGCAAGACTTGATATCCCCATGTCCACCTCCGGAGGTGGACATGTTTAGCATCTTAGCTGCGTCTTTTCCCTCTATTTCCCCGTTAACGCGACGTTTTACGATATGATACCTATCGACTTCTTTTTGAGACATGGTAAAATGTTTCATAAGTAGAATAGCGTTGGTTAATTAGTTAACACTTGTGACCTTTAATCGCTATTCTACTTTTTTTAGGCGGACATTTTTACTAAGCTTCAAGGTGGACATTATCATGCTGGGCTAACAAGACAAGAATGACTGTTGACTTTTTTAAATATTGTTATAATATTTAGTAGTTACTTTTAGGAAAAAACAGCGGGGTGGTGAAATGGTATCATTTAGGGCCCATAACCCTAAGTTCTAGGTTCGAATCCTGGCCCCGCAAATAATTGGTTATTGATTTGCCAACCCTGACGCCGGGTATTGTTTTTTTTGCGTTTATATCAGGGCGTAAAATCAAGAGTCAGGGTAGCTCAGTCGGTTAGAGCGGAGGACTCATAAGCCTCAGGTCGTGGGTTCGAATCCCACCCCTGGCACATTAAAGAAAATATTTTAATTTTAAAAACTTGGGGGCGTAGATCAATTGGTTAGATCGCCACTCTGTCACAGTGGAGGTTGCCGGTTCGAGTCCGGTCGTCCCCGCCAAACATAAAATAATTTTAAAAATATCCGAACAGACAAAGTTCGGATTTTGTTTTGTAAATTGCATTTTTTTAAATTTATTTTACAAAAAATAACTTGTATTAAGATTTGATTTTATCTTTTATTTAAGATAAAATAAGTATATTAAAGCTTTGTTTTTGTAAATTAAAAAAGAAAAATAGAAGAATTTGATTCAATACAAAAGCAAGATTCAGAAAAGAGAATGAAGAGAACTTTAAAAGTGAAATTCCAAAAAAACTCCACAAAAGAAATTTTAAAAAACTTTGCAAAAAGTAAATAATATGGAGGAAAGGTTCCTCTGTTTTTTTGTGCAGAAAGAAATCATAAAAAGTAAGCATAATAAGGTAAATTTACTATATAAATATGGCCAAAAAATCGGAATATAATGCAAAAGATATAAGCGTATTAAAAGGACTTGACCCTGTCAGAAAAAGACCGGGTATGTATATTGGTTCTACTGATAAAGAGGGTCTTCACCATCTTATTTGGGAGTGTGCCGATAACTTTATTGATGAATTTATGGGAGGCCACGGAAGCCAAGGCGAGGTGGTTTTGCACGCAGATGATAAAGTTGAAGTTAATGATGACGGAAGAGGAATTCCCGTAGATAAACACAAAGAAACAGGAAGACCGGCTGTTGAGACGGTGATGACTACCCTTCATGCCGGAGCAAAATTTGGAAGCAAGGCTTATCAGGTATCGGGAGGACTTCATGGAGTAGGTATTTCGGTGGTTTGTGCTCTTTCCGAGTGGATGAGAGTAGAAGTTTCTCGCGATGGCTATATTCATCATCAAGAGTATGAGAGAGGAGTTCCAAAAGGAAACCTAAAGAAAGGCGAGAAAACAAATAAAACAGGAACAAGAGTCATTTTTAAGCCTGACAAAGAGATATTCAAGGACGCGTCTTTTAGTAGTAAAAAAATAATTAGCCATTTAAGACAACAAGCTTATCTTACCAAGGGTATAAAAATAACCTTTAAAGATAAAAGAAAAGAACAAGAAGAAAATTACTCTTTTTATTTTGAGGGAGGAATATCTTCTTATGTAAAGTTTTTAACTCGAGGAATAGATGCGGTTCACCCTAATGTTTTTTATTGCACGGGGGAAAAAGAAGGTGTTCTTATAGAAGCTGCCTTTCGTTATTCACAAGAATATGAAATTTACGAAGAAAGTTTTGCAAATAATATAAATACCACGGAAGGAGGAGCACATCTTACCGGTTTTAGAGTTGCTCTTACAAAAACCATTAATAATTATGCCAAGAGAGAGGGTCTTCTAAAAGAAGCAGATGATAATTTAAGAGGTGAAGATGTGAGAGAGGGTATTACAGGAGTTGTTTCGGTTAAAATTCAAGAACCTCAATTTGAAGGACAGACAAAAGCAAAGCTTGGAAATGCTGAAGCTCGCTCTGCAACGGAATTTCTTATTTCCGAGCATTTGATTGATTTTTTTGAAAGAAATCCCCAAGATGCCAGAGCAATTATTGGAAAATGTATTCTTTCTGCAAAAGCAAGAAAAGCAGCAAGAGCGGTAAGAGAGACTGTTCTTAGAAAAGGAGTTCTTGAGGGACTATCTCTTCCCGGAAAACTTTCTGATTGTTCAAGCAGAAACCCGGAAGAGTCAGAGCTTTATATTGTTGAGGGTGAGTCCGCAGGAGGGTGTTTTTCCGGAGAAACGGAAATTGCTTTAGCTGATGGACGAAATGTCTCTTTCAAACAATTAATTGAAGAACACAGGCGCGGAAAGAGCAATTATTGTTATACTATTAAAGAAGATGGATCAGTTGGAATAGGATTGGTCAAGCACCCGAGAAAAACAAAGAAAAATGTTGAGGTAATTAAGGTTGTTTTAGATAACGAGGAAGAAATAACTTGTACACCTGATCATAAGTTTATGCTAAGAGACGGTTCTTATAAGAGAGCAGAAAATCTTACTTCTGAAGATTCTTTGATGCCACTAAGAAAAAAACTATCAGAACTGGGAAATGGAATAACGATTGAAGGCTATGAAATGGTTTTTGATAACAAGGAAAGTAAGTGGATTTTCACTCATCTTTTGGCTGATAAATATAACTTAGAAAACAACATTGATTCGATTAAAAATGGGTCTCAGAAACATCATAAGGACTTTAATAAGCTAAATAATAGTCCGGAAAATATAGAAAGAATGACAAAGGAAGATCATATGAATTATCATAGGAAGATGACAAAGTATGGTATTCACAAAGAAGAAGCAAAAGAAAAATCAAAAAACACTCGACAAACAAAGGAGTATAGAGAAAAAATAAGAAAGAAAATGACTACTCCTGAAATGAGAGAGATGTTAAGCAGGAGAGCAAAGAAGCAGTGGGAGGATGAAAATTATAAAAAATATATGGCGAAAAAGTTTCTGGATTTTTACAAATCAGATTCTACCTATAGAGAAATTAATAGAAAGATGTTAAATGAAAATCAAAAGAAATATTGGGCAGAGGAGGAAAATAGAAAAAAACAAGCAAAAAGAATAAAAGATTATTTTGAAGACAATCCTGAAGAAAAAGAAAAGCTTACTGAAAAGGCAAAAAAGCAGTGGACAGACAAAAGTCTTTTAGAGTGGAGAGCACAAGAAACGAAAAAACAATGGACATCTGATTTTAGAGAAAAAAGAAAAAAATCCTACAACGAAACGTATCGAAAGAAGGCCTTAGAGCTTTTAAAAGAAGTCTACAGGCAAAATGGCTTTATTGGCGAGGAAGAATATCAAAAAGAAAGAAGGAAGAGAAAAGATATGAGTATTTTGAAGTACGAAACTATTTGTAAGAGGTTTTTTGAGGGTAGTGAGAAAAGAATGGAAGAAGCAGTAGTAAATTATAATCACAGAATTAAAAAAATAGAGCGAGATGAAAAGAGAATGGATGTTTACGATATTGAGGTTGATAAAACTCATAATTTTGCACTAGCTTCTGGTGTTTTTGTTCATAATAGTTGTAAAGGAGCAAGAGATAGAAGATTTCAGGCAATATTGCCACTGAAGGGTAAAATACTTAATGTTGAGCGTTACAGGCTAAATAAAGTGCTGGAGTCGAAAGAAGTTAAGGCTCTTGTGATAGCTCTTGGAACCGCTATTGCGGAAGATTTTGATATCGAAAAGTTGCGCTACCAAAGAATAATAATAATGTGTGACGCCGATTCGGATGGAAATCATATAAAAACCCTTCTTCTTACACTCTTTTTTCGCCATTTCAGGCCTTTAATTGAAAAAGGATATCTTTATATTGCAAGACCTCCTTTGTACAAAATTCAGGCAGGTAAGAGAATTGAATATGCTTATACAGAAGAAGATAAGGCAGAAATTTTACAAGATATAAAAAGTGATTCGGTTGATATTCAAAGATATAAAGGTCTTGGTGAAATGAACCCCGATCAATTATGGGAAACAACAATGAATCCCGAAAACCGTATGCTTTTACAGGTCAACATAGAAGACGCAAAAGACGCTGATAGAATATTTGATGCACTTATGGGCCAAGAGGTTTCCTTAAGAAAGAATTTTATCAAGACTCATGCAAAAGAAGTTGGTAATTTGGATATTTGACAAGAGAGCTTTTTTCCAATATAATTAAGCGGTATTTCGTCAAAAAAAGACAGAAAGAGTATTAAAAAATTTCGGAAAAATGAATAAAATAAGTCAATTTTTAAAAGAATCCAGGCAAGAGATAAAGAAAGTAACCTGGCCAACAAGAGAAGAGACTATACGTTATTCTTTGATGGTTGTCGCTGCGTCACTAATAGTTGCTGTTTATCTTGGAGGATTGGATTATGTTATCCAGGAGATAGTTCAAATATTTACTTAAGTATCTAAATTTTAAAATGGGAAGACAAGAGGGAACACAAGAAAAAAATTGGTACGTAATTCATACTTA
>PWJI01000040.1 GCA_003560095.1 Candidatus Nealsoniibacteriota bacterium | reverse complement strand
AGAAAAATGACAAAGATTATTTTTTTAAGACATGCGGAAACGGAGAAAGACCCAAATGTAAACGCAAAAGAGTGGGGACTTTCCAAAGAGGGAGAAGAGAATGCAAGAAAGATTCTTAGTATTCCAGAACTCATGGAAGTAGATAGAATATATTCTTCTTGTGAAAAGAAGGCTTTTTTAACTGTAAAGCCAATTGCCAACAAACTTCAAAAAGAAATAATACAACTTTCTTTTTTTGATGAAATAAAAAGAGGAGATAAGTTTTTAAGCAAAGAAGACTTTGAAAAAGAAAAACATTTGCAATTGGAGGATATTGATTATCACGCCTTTAACGGAGAATCGGGAAGAGAGGCACTTTTAAGATTTAAAGAAGGAGTTGAGAGAACAAAAGAGGAGTGTAAAGAAGAAACGGTAATTATTGCAACACATGGAACAATCTTAAACTTTTATTTTGCCGATATCTTAAATGCTCAAAAAGAAATATTTAAAAGATGGGAGAAAACAGGGTTTTGTTCTTATGGAATTGTAAAAGAAGGAAAAGTGATAAAAGACATTATCTGAAACATAACTGATGTGATATAGTTTGGACAATATAAGGTAAGGTGTGATACAATCGGATAATATAAATTAATAAAAATAATTTATGAAAAAACAAATATCAACATTAGTAGGAGCTTTAATAATTTTGCTTGTTGCCGGAGTAGCGGGAGCAAGTATTTTGCTTGTAGATCAAGAAGAGAAAACGGCGTTAAAAGGAGATATTGAATATGAAAAAGAGATAGTGGATATCGATGAAGAGAAGAAATTGGAGGAAGAAAAAGAACATGAAGAAGAAAAGGAAGACAGTGAAAAAGGAGAGGATGAAAAAGAAGCGGAAAAAGAAAAGGAAGATAAAGAGGAAAAAGAGGAGGAGGAAGAGGAAAAGGAAGATAGCGAAAAAGATGAAGATGACGAAGAAAAAGGTGCTTATGATGGAAAAGATATTAGAGAAGCCTTTGATATAACATGGCACCTTAAAGAAATTAATTATTACGATGAAGAGACAATTTCTTTTATCTGTAATAATATTAAGTTTACAGAAGAAAATGGACAGATGGAGTATGGCGGTAGCTCCTGTTGTAATTCTTATAGCGGAGAATTTGAGATTAAAGCGGAAAATAGAGTTGCATTAAAAGAATTTACAACCACGTTAATGGCTTGCTCAGATTCTGAAATGAACAAACAAGAGAATATTTTTTATGAGGTAATTCCTCAATTTGATAAGTATTATTACGACGGAGAAGAGTTGATTTTTAAGCTAGAGGATAATCAAGGAGAAGCGCTTTTTAAAAAAGAAAGATAAAAGAAAAATAGCATTAGCTTTATATTAAAAGAACCCCTGAAGGGGTTCTTTTTTGTATTGATTGCCTGTCTTGTTGAAATCGGAAGTCAACAAGGTGGCTGTCTCTATTCCTTTTTCGTCTACACTTATAACAGCATCATGAGCGACAGAGCTGATGAAGGGCTTGTCTAATACTCTAATTACTTTACAACGTAATTTTTGGCAGCAAACTTATATTGCTCAACAAATATTTTTTTAAAGGGGATAATTGAATTTATTTCGTAAAACGCAATAACCGCTTCTTTGTATTCTTTTTCGTCAACATTGCGGTATGAAAGGGGAGCACACTGTCCTGCCAGAAGAATTGCATCAGCTAAAAGCCGGCTTGTTCTCTTATTTCCGTCTTCAAAGGGTTGGATATAGCTAATACCGAGAATAGAAAGCAATGCTTTACTAAAAGACGTTTTCATTTCATTGATTTTCTTTAGAAGATCGTCTAAAGCTTCTTCTGTTTGATAAACATTATCAAGAGGAAGATATTTTGACCCAGAGATACCAACCGGGTTTTTTCTTAATCCGTAAGAAACATTCATATCTTTAACAAGGAGGCGGTGCAACTCTTCAACATCTTCTTTCTTAATTTCTTTAAAAGATTCCCTGTTTTGATAAATAAAAGAAAAAGCGTCCTTATGATTTAATATCATGGAGGATTCCTCTTTTGTTTTTCCTTCTGCTTTTTCATTCTTTAATATCAATTTCTCAGTATCAAGAAGCGTATAAGTATTTCCTTCAATTTTTGATGATTTCCAAGAGAGCTCTATTATTAATCTTTCAAGTTCTTTTTTTTGGATAGCGGGAGTTAATTCTTTTACTTTTTCACCGTATGCTTTTGTTATATCATTTAAATAGTCCAATTCTTCTTTTGTAAAAATCTCTTTTGGAAAAGAAGATAAAAGTTCAAAATTATATCTATCTAATCCATATCTTTTATCAGGATCCTTAGAAATATATTCCTTTGCATCAATACCCACAAAGAGCCTGCCAAAAGAAGTGATAACATAAGAAGTAGATCTTCCTGACCCTTTGAGTAAAAGAAGTCCTTTTTTAACCATATCGGACAAAACCCTTTTAACGGTTACCAGGGAAACATCCTCTCCTTTACTGAGCAGGATTTTGTGTATATCAGAAGACTGCAACTCTCCTTTTTCAAGGAAAATTTTAGCAATCTTGTTTTCTCTTTGGTTTAAATTAATCATTTACGTATCAATTAGGTATGTTAATCGTATCATAATGATACGATTATTGCAACAATTTCACTGTTATCTCCTTAATTAGGGTGTTTGATTTATAATGCGTTATTATATCACGAAAAAATAAATTAGGTATTGTTTTTTATTTCCCCGAATCGGTTATTTCTTGGAAATTTTTCCAAGACAAACAATAAAAAATGCCATAGGTCGGACTTATGGCATTTAAGGTTTTCTTACTGAAGGGCGTTGCTTTTTCTTACTGAAGGGCGTTGCTTAACCCGGTTAAGCAATATTAAGCAATACAGAATTAGAGGTTCTTTTTTTGTATTGATTGCCTGTCTTGTTGAAATCGGAAGTCAACAAGCATTTGCAAAACCTAGGTTAAGCAATGCAAGGTTTTCTTGTTGTGAATTAGTTAAAAGCCGGCGGCCTGACAAGCCTCACGCATTAAGGTATATTGATTTTAGGTATTAAAAGAAGCGAGAGACCATTTCTTTTAGGTTTTTTTCTATATTTTTGCCTTCTTTTTCTTTGTCG
Organism: Candidatus Nealsoniibacteriota bacterium; assembly: GCA_003560095.1. GTDB lineage: Bacteria > Patescibacteriota > Minisyncoccia > Minisyncoccales > PWPS01 > PWHW01. The sequence continues at coordinate 20,407 of PWJI01000040.1, read as the reverse complement.
TATTCGTTAGAGATAATAATATCGGCATATTTTTTGGTGGGTTCTATATATTTTTGATGCATTGGATCGGCAACTTCAAAGAAGTATTTTATTACTTCTTTGGGATCTCTTTTTCTTTCTTTTACATCTCTTGCCACTCTTCTTATAAGGCGACCTTGGGAGTTAGCTTTTACAAATATTTTGATATCCGCTTCGTTTTTTATTTTTTCATTAAGGACGAAAAGCCCTTCAATGATAATAATTTTAGAAGGGGAAAGAGGTTCTTCTCTGTTTTCTTCTCCGATCATACTGTAAATGGGCTTTATAATCCCTTTATTTTCTTTTAGAGATTGGAGGTGATTTTTAAAAAGATCCAAGTCTATTGCTTCCGGTTGATCTAAGTTTATATAATTTCCTTTTTCCTCCTCTTTTCTTCTAAACTCTCTGCTTTTGTAGTAGTCGTCGGTAGAAAGGATGATGGATTTTTCGGGAAAGGAATTTTTTATGCTTTTGGCTATTTTGCTTTTACCGGAAGCCGACCCCCCGGCAATAGCCACAACTATATTTCTTTCTTCTTTTAACTTTTTTTTAACTAGAGAGATTATTTTTTTGTGGTCTTTTTCTTTCATAGATTTTTTTATTTATTATGTACTTTTTTTTAAAAGGTGCAAATCGATTTTAGAGTTAGAAGAAAGCAAAAAGACCTCAAAAAAGAAGCAGAATATAGGGAATGAGGCAGTAAAAATTTTTTGACAAAACTAAATAAAAAGCGTATTATAAAGGAAGAATAGAAAGGAGGGGCAAAAATGAAAGGCTCTTTGAAAAGACAAGTGTTCTACTGCGCACTACTTGATTTATCTTATTTAATAGAAAAAGATGTGCCGGTTACGAAAGAAAAATTGGAAAAAATAGCTAAAAGAAGAGGGATGGCAAAAAGCGAGATAGCAGAGCTAAAGCAAATGGCATCTAAAATGCACTCTTTTCTTTCTGGTAAAGAAAGATTAAGCGAAAGCAAGAGAAATGATGTTATTGAGGAAATTTTAAATCCGGGAAATAAAAAAAAGGAGAGCTTGGAGGAAAAAGATAATTTTCAGAAAGCTGTCTCGTATATGCAGTCTATGAAGGTTGATTCTTTGCAATCAAGAAATACTATAAAAAGGATTGCAAATCGATTTTGCTTGAAGGCGGAAGAAGAAAGAGAGTTTGCCTGTTTGGCAAAAGATATTATTGAAAAAGAGAGAGAAAAAGAGGCAGTAAATGAGAAAGAAAAAAATGTAGATGATTTTATTGAAAGACTGGTTGCGCATCATAGGAATAATCCCAAAATGATAGATTTCTTAATTAAAGAAGAAGCTGCAAAAAGGGGTATTCCGCTAGATGAATTTAAGTCTAGCGTTATAGATTACTTGGTAAGACTAAAGCAGAACAATGCATAGGCCTCAAACAAAGAGGTCTTTTTTTTAAATTCTTTTTTTGTGGTATAAAAAATGCCATAGGTCGGACCTATGGCATTTTTAAGTGAAAAGTTTGTGTTTGCTGATAGAAATTTATCTTGAGGTTTATTTTTTTTCTCCAATTATATCTTTTGCTACTTTTAAAAATTCTTTTGCTTTCTTTGTTAATTTTTTGCTGTTTGCTTCGCTAAAATCTCCGTAATAATCCGCCGCTTCTCTTAGTGCTTTAGCCTCTAAGAGAGCTTCTATTAACAGGGGATTTAGTTTTTTTGTAAATAGTGCACGCATGCTTTCAATTAAACAGAAGTGACTTTTTTCTCTGTAGCTTTCAGAATAAAGAAGAGCTCTTGCACAGTGAAACATCGAATAATACGATTGAACAATGCTCTATTTATAATTATTTTCAGAAAGACTTTTAAGAGATGTTTCCAAGTCTTCTTTAGCAAGGCGAAGTTCTTTGTGAGCTAATCTTGGTCCGGGAGTAAAGTGTTTTATTTTTCCTTGCCTTAAGCATTTCTTAAACTCTTGAGACATGATTGTGTAGAGTTATTCCACTTTTTACCTCTCTGTAAAATTCAGGATTTTTGGTTTCTATTTCTGACCACTCACTAATAGATTTTATAAGTGGATTAATTTTTAATTTTAACTGACTATCTTTTATTACTTTTTTAACATCTTTTTTTCTGTTAGTTAAAATAAGTAGATCTATATCGCTATTAAAGGTTTGCTCTCCTCTACTTGTTGAACCGAAAAGAACAATCTTTTGTGATATTTTTTTGAGCTTAGAGAGAAGGGGAGTTAAAGATTTTAACGCAAGTTCTATTTTTATCTTCTTTACTTCTATGTTCTCAGGATTAATTTGATAAAATTTCATATGCCCCTTTTTCTTCCTATGAACAATTTTTTTATTTGTTAAGTCCTTTAAAATAATGACAGCGGAAGATTTACTACATTTTATTTTTTCCGCTATTTCTTGAGCATAAAATTCTTGCTCCGGATAGTCAGAGAGAAAGCTTATTATTTTATATTTTATGTTAGACATTAAACTTATGTTTATTTTTATTAAACTTATGTTTAATATATCATTTATTTTCTTAAAATCAATAGCTATTTCCTATTTTTTATCTATTATGTGCTTTTTTAAAAAGGTGCAAATTGATTTAAAAAAATGCCATAGGTTCGACCTATGGCATTTATGCAGAACGATATTTTTTAATTAGGGTCTGCCTACTTTTCCCATAAACAGAATGTATCCTGTTTCGTCTTCTTCGATAAAGAAAAGAAAAGGATGGTCGGCACGGAAAATCTCGGACATTGATGCTGATTCTCTATCAAAAACAACTCCTGTGGCGGCGGCTGCCTCTGTTCCTTTTTCGTCTACCTTGATAAAGGCATCATGAATGGCACCGCTGATAAAAAGCTCTCTTTCCGGTTCAATGCCGGAAAAATCAGCTAATCCTTCTATAAAAGCATCATTTACTCCCATTTGTCTTAAATAATCTATTAAATTATAGTCAGTATCAAGTTCAAATTTAGGAAGGTAAACATCAACATCGGTAGAGAAAAGATTTTCTCTCCAGTAGTTTCTTTTTTCTAAAGTAAGGCTGTCTTCCAGTGCTGAAATATTTTTGTCTTTTGGCAGGACTACTACCATGGAAAGTTCATCTCCTTTGTAGGGTAATCTTAATACTTGCACATCATCGTTTTTATAGTATTCATATGTCTCTTCTGTTCTTCTCATCATTGGTACTTCTACTGTTTCTTTTGGAGTAACGTAGAAATCTTCATTTCTTGTTAGGTCTTCGTCAAACTCGTCTTTCCAGTCTCCTTTAAAGTATATAGCGTTGGTAAGTACTACGCGAGTGTCAACGCTTATTGATCGCTCTGGAAGCAGTTCTTCAATCAGATCATTGGTTTTGCCTGCTACCCAGTCGTTGATTGTCTCTCTAGAGCCTTCGGGATTGTCTATAAAGTTTAGAAGATGGGCTTCGCTTAAATAATAATTTTCAACAACATCGGTAAAACTCTCCAGTAAATCATAATTTTTTTGCATCCACATAGCATTGCCTACTCCTAGCTCATAATTATCATTTTCTTTGCTTAGCATTTGGTGAATTTGCCTGCTTCCCATTCTTCTTAAGCGGTCGTCTTCACTAAAATTAAAAGCTTCTCTTATTTGCACGGCAGTTTCTCCCTTTGCTCCTTCGTAAGCCATGGAAAAGGCGGTAAAAATACTATAAGGAGAAAAGAATATATTTTCTTCTTCTCTTAGCTTTTTATAAATATCAATAGCAAACTGATTTGTAGCGTCTTTTACCGAAAGCACCTCTTCTTTAGATAGCTCCTCGTAGTCGGAAACGTAATCATCTTTGTCTTTTACTTCTTTTGGCGCTGGTGTTTTGCCCGAAAAACTTATTTCAGTGATAGTTTCGTTGGCAAAAAATATTACGGTGGCAAAAAGAAGGAGCGCTATAGCAATAGTAGCTACTCCCACCGGCCTTGATACTTCTTTTTTAATCATAAGATTGATTATATTAATTTTTTATACTGCTTTAATTATAGCAAGCTCTTTTCTTATTACAACTTTTTATTTATTGCCAATGATTTTTAAAAAGAAAAGGAAGGGGTGGGAACCTCTTCCTTGAAAGTGACTTGGCTTTTTTATAGCTATAAAAGTGCTCTGGTCCACATAAGTGTTGTTAAAACAATCCAAGCAAGTGCAAGGGCAATGATAGCAAGAGTGTCATCCGGTTCATTCATAAAAAGCCCTCCTTTTAGTATTCGTCTAACTTTTCTTGGAGCCAGCTAATAAGCTCTAAGATAAATAATCTTACTTCGCTTGGTTTTGGATCGGGAATCGGAATAGGTTCAGGGTCTTCTATGGGCTTTTCTGCCTCTTTTCCCGAATCGTAAGCAATAAAGGCATCAAAGCCATCTTCTGCAAGAAGAACTTTCATCTCTTCAAGACGATCTCTTTCTTTGTCTTGAGAGACAATTACTCGCCAGTAGAGTACCCCATCTATGGGATAACCCATTAGCTTTGAGTAATACCTGTGCTCGTAGAGCTTTTCTTGCTGCTCTAGAGCATTTTCTTTCTCTAAAAAGCTTCCCGCCACTAAGTAAAAAAGTGGAGGAGTGTCTTCTTTGCTTTGTGCCTGGGCTTCAATAGCCCCGATAGAAAAAACAACAAAGAAAACCAGAAACAACATAGCAATCTTTTTCATTTCTTTCCCTCCCTGATTTAAAATGTACTATATGTCTTATATTATACAATAAAAATTAAAAAATAAAAGAGCAAAGGGAAGAAGTGCAAACTTCTTCCCTTTTTAAGAAACTAAAGCCCTATTCTGAAAATTAGAGCAATTAAGCAAATAGCACTTGCCGCTGCAACTAACAAAAGGAAAAATATCTCGAAGAGCTTTTTTTCTTTTTTCAATTAAATCTCCTCCTTTTTATTTTTTTTGCTTTATTGTAATATAAAAAAAGAATTTTTAAAAATAAAAATTAATAAAATTAAAAATAATATGAAAAACAAAAAGTTAAAATATGTTGTAGTTTCTTTGCTTTTATTTGTTTTTCTTTTTCCTTTAAATATTTTTTCTTTAGATGATATTTTTAGAGACGAAGAACCGGCAAAAATAAAAGTTGGTGAAGAGATGAAAGCTCTTAATGAAAAATATTCTCAAAAAAAACGAGTAGAAACTATTAAAAAACAAATTTCTTTTTTAAAAAGTGTATTAAAAGATAGTGGAAAAGAAAACGAAGATATTCTTTTAGCATTAGAGGAGGTACTTGATTTTGCAGGTGGTATAAAAAACAGAATAGAAAGAAGAATTAATGAAAAAGAAAGAGCACAAGGATTTGATAGTGGTAAAAATGTTAGAAATGTGGCAATACAAAATAGTCTAAGACAAATCGCTTCTCTCGCAGAGGCTTGTTATACTATTGAGAGGGGGTATGCTGAATTTAGGGAATTAACAAAAGACTCTGACCATTCTGATCATTTAATCTATCGGCGAGCAGTGGAAAAAATAAATGAAAGAAGTGATAGTTATGCAGATAGAGAGGGAGAGGATAATGTAGTAATACATTTTTCTGACGAAGAATCTCCAAGAGAATATTGTGCTTACTCTAATCTTGTAGAGACAGGTGAAGTTTTTTGTGTTGATTCTTCAGGAGACGCCAGAGTAGAAGAATCTGTTGTTTGTGATAGTAATAATCTTAGTTGCGCTCCAACAGATATAATTTTTAGCGATGATCCTTGTTGTTTTGATTTTGAGAATTAATTTTTTGGAAAACTCTTACTCGCTTGTTTTTATAACACCGTCTATTAATTCTATTTTTCGGTCTGTCTTTTCTAGGTATTTCTCTTCGTGGGTTACTAAAACCACGGTAAGGCCTTTTTTATGTAAATCGGAAATAAGGTCTATTATTTCGTCTGCTCTTTTAGAGTCTAAGTTGGCGGTTGGCTCATCGGCAAAAAGAATGCGAGGATTATTGGATATTGCTCTTGCAATAGCCACTCTTTGTTTTTCACCTCCTGAGAGCTGAGAAGGATAATTTCTTAACTTATCTCCCAAGCCAACTTGTGTTAGCATATCGGTTCCTATTTTTTCTATATTATCCCAATTTTCTTGAGAGACCATAAGGGGGACTATTGTGTTTTCAAGGGCGGTTAGTTCGGGTAAAAGCGCATAATCTTGAAAAACAAAGCCAAAGTGCCTGAGTCTGCAAAAAGAATTCATTGTTTCGGAAAAAGTTTTTGTATCACAACTTTCAAAAAGAACTTCTCCGGAAGTTGGTTTATCCAAGAGACTCAAAACATAAAGAAGAGTGCTTTTGCCGGAACCCGATCTTCCGGTAATGGAAATAAAATCACCTTCTTTTACTTCAAGGTCGATTCCACGCAAAACTTTTGTTTCTATGGAACCGGAAACGTAGTTTTTTACCAGATTTTTGGCAGTAAGAATTGTTTTTTTGTTTGTCATCTTCCTAATATTGAATCAATAGTATTCTTTTTAACAATTAAGTGCGAAGGGATAAATCCGGCGGCAACACTGGAAACAAAGAGAATAACTACTCTTAAGAAAACTCCTTCGGGAGTTACATCGAGTATTCCATCACTAAAAGGAAAGTCTATTGGGTTTTCGTAAAAGTAGGGAACAAGAAAAGCATAAAGCAAGAAAAGACCTATTAGGGAACCGATTAAAGCATAAAAAATGGATTGAAAAAGGTAAGAATATTTGATAATCGGACCGCCTACTCCAATACCTTTTAAAATGCCAATATATTTTTCTCTTGATATGGCGTTTATAAAAATGACAATAAAAAGAGTAACCGAAGCAACGGCAAGTCCTATTGCCCCAATAACAGCACCAAGAATGGTAAATGTCACAGAAAGATCCTCAAAAAATTGCCCTTGGCTTTCTCGCCAGCTTTCGGCTCTTGCGTCGGAGTTTTCTGCTATTTTAGAAAGAGTGCTTGCTAATGAATTTATTTTTTCGGGGTCGTTTATTGTTATTGCTATTTCATCGGAATTTTGAACAGATCTTCCGGTAAGAGATATGAATTGTTGAGTGTCTATAAAAATGCGATTATTTATTTGATTTAATTTTGCCTCTAATATACCGCTTACAATATATTCTTTGGGAGTTTCGAGTGCGGTTATCTTTATCTTATCTCCGACTTCTATTCCTTCAAGAGTGCTTCCTTCTATTGCCGATTCGTATTCCTCTAAAAAACCACTTCCAACAAGCACTTTGTTTTGAGGGCTTTCGTAAACATATTCTCCTTCAACGATAAATTCTTCGAGTCTTGTTGTATTGTTTTCGTTTTCAAAATTAACTCCCGTTATGGTTGCGTTTATGGCATTTCTTTCTATGTTGGGTCTTAGAAAGGGGGAGTAATCCGCCTCTACTTGAGCTCCTTGTAGATATCTTACGCTATAATTTTCTATTTCTTCTATATTATTTATTTCTTCAACCAGTCTTAAGGTGCCGGTGATGTTTATTTTTTCTTCATCGGGAGTAATAATAATATCTCCCGAGTAGTGCTCTCTTGAGTCTTTACTTGCCCCGGTAACAAGTCCCTCTAAAAGCCCGCTTATAAAAACCAAATTAAGAAAGGTAACGGTCATTATAAAAATTATAAGAACGTTAACCCATAGATTGGCATTTTTTATCTGACGGGAAGCTAGGAAAAAACCTATTTTTAGGGGATTTAAGAAAGTCATATTTATTCAAATAAAATAAAAAGCGCCCTAATTGTAGCTAAAAAAAGACTAGAGCGCAATTTTTGATTTTTATTTTTTTTGACTTCTTGCTTCTCTTAGGCAATCATCGCAATAATTTAATGCTTTTTCGTGCTTTTCGCAAATTTTTGTTTTTTGTATAAGACAAGAGCTGGATTGTTTTCTGATACCTCCTACATCAAAAACCATTTTGATGCCCAGCTTCTTACAAGCGTCGTATTCGGGGAGGTTTCTTTTTCTTTTTCCTCCGTTGGCAAAAATAAAAGAATTGTTTTTTGTTTTTAATAAGCTGTGTAATTCTTCTATGGTTTTGTTTACGGTTTTATCTTTATCCGTAGATATGTAGGCCAAATCAACATATTTAATGGCTCCCACAATTGCCTTTCTTTCTCTTTCTCTCATAAAAGGAAAAGTTCCTTTTAGTTTTACTTGTTTGTCGTTGTTTACAATGGCAATAAGCTTGTCTCCCAATTTTTTTGCTCCCTTAAAAAGACTTACATGGCCTGAATGTAGGGGATTGAAATAGCCGGAAACGATTACAATTTTTTCTTCTTCTTTCATATGAAAAAAAGTAATTTGTAATCTTTATTTTATGATACAGACTATCTGCTTAAAAGACAAGAGGAGAGAAAATTAAGACCCTTCGTTCATTTTTTTAAAGTCGCTGTTTTTTAGGAGTTCCGTGTAACTTCCCTGGGCTTCTATTTTTCCGTTTTTTATTAGGTAGAGGGTGTCGCAATTTTTTACGGTGGTGAGCCGATGGGCAATAATTATTACTGTGCGATCTTCTTTTAATTCTTCTATAGCCTTGATGACAAATTTTTCGGTTATGTTATCCAGGGAAGAAGTTGCTTCGTCCATAACCAGAACTTCAGGATTATTATAAAGAGCACGGGCAATTCCTATTCTTTGTTTTTGTCCTCCACTAAGGCGTACTCCTCTTTCTCCTATAAAGGTGTCAATTCCTTGGGGCAGGGTTTTTATAAATTCTTCAAGGTGTGCGGCTTTTACAGCTTTTTCTATTTTTTCTTCATCTATTTTGTCTTCGTTTAAGCCAAAGGCAATATTGTTTTTTATCGTATCATCGGAAAGATAAATAAATTGGGGAATATAGCCAATATTTTCTTGCCAAGAATCGGTATCTTCTTTTATATCTTTTTTATCTACTAAAACTTTTCCTTGAGTTGGCTCAAGGAGTCCTAAAATAATATCCACAAGAGTTGTTTTTCCCGAACCGGTGCTTCCCACAAAACCAACGGCGGAACCTTTTTTGATAGAAAAAGAAACATTGTTTATTACTTTTTCTTTTGTTTCAGGATAAATAAAGCTTACGTTTTCTATTTCTATTTTCTCCTTGAGAGGCATTTTTTGTATTTCTTTTTGCCTTTTTTCGTTTTCATATTTTTTATGAGAAATGAGGTCTTCGTGAATGGGATTTATTGAGTAAGAGTGATAACGTAAAGAGCTATACTCGCTGATAATTTTTTTTATTGCCGGAAGGATTCTTTGAAGAGAGAGAGTGAAGAGAGCAAGGGTAGAGGCAAGGGCACCAATAGAATAGCCTCTGTTTAAGAGAACAAGAGCTATGACAAGCATACCGACAATAGCAATTGTTTCTACAACCGGTCTTACAGAGGCTTTGGTTGCTTGATGAAAAATATTTGCCTTAGCGAGAGAATCGATACTTTCTTCGAATTTTTCGACAAACCAATTTTGGCGGTTCATTACTTTAGCGTCTTTAAGTCCTCCTACTCCTTCGTTAACTGTTTTTATAATTTTCCCTCTTTCTTTTAAAGCTTTTTCTCCGTAATAGCGCATGCGGTTTTTGGTAATTTTTAAAAATAGTGCGGAAATTCCTCCAAGAAGTAAAAGAGTTACTATTGTTATAACGGGCTCAATAACAAGAAGAAGAATAATAATTCCCAAAGCCATTACCGTTTCGGTGGCAATCTCTAAAAGGGGAAGCATGAGGTTGGTTGCCAAAGCTTTTGATTCGGTAGTTACGTTTCTTACAAGATCAGCACTATTTTTTCTTAAATGAAAAGAGTAGGGAACATTCATATAAATTACAAAGAGACGACGAGAAATTGATTTGTAGCGGTTGTAAATAAAACGTGCTTTGGCGTACTTGTAAAAAGCAAGATAGGAGTTTTTTAAAATAAAGACAACGATTAAAGTAATAGAGCCGTAAACTAAAATGTCTTGAGAGCTTTCTATGTTTAAAAAAGAAAGAATTTTTCTTAAGGGTTCTATATCAAGAAGAATATCGGGATTGGCAACCACAGCAACAAATCCGGCAATAACTCCGATACTTAAAACCTCTAGTGCTCCTCCCAAAAACATAAGTAAGAGAAGCAAAATGAGCTTACCCTTATCTTTTGCCGGGAGAATATCTTTTAGTTTTTTTAAAATATTGTTCATTTTTTAATAAGGGTTTCTTTCCGAGTATTTTTCCGGATCGTCTATTTTTTGCTCTTTCATGAGACGATTGTTTATTTTTTCTGCTTTCTCGAGTAATTCGAGATTTGCTTCTATTTTTTTAGCTAATTGAATTAATGCTCTAGTGTCTTTGGGAAGACATTTTCCTCCATAGCCCTTATATCCTCCGTGAAAAACATCCAGGTGACTTGGGCCAATGCGAGGATCTTTTGATGCTGCTTCTTTTACCGTGTTGTAATCAATATTTAACTTTTCGCAAACCTCGTGCATTTGGGTGCCAAAGATTACTTTAACGGAAAGAAAAGTGTTTCCAAAATATTTTACCATTTCCGCTTCGGTGGCCGGCATTATTTTTTTATAAGGTGCATCGGGAAGAAGGTCTAATATTTCTTTGGCAAAATTTTTGCTTTTTTTGGTATATCCCATAATTTGTCTGTCGGGTTTTTCCATTGTTTTTTGAGCTATCGCTTCCACTAAAAATTCCGGATTAAAAAGAAATTTATGTTCCGGAAATTCTTTTTGAAGATTTTCGGTAGTTTGTGGTAAGACAGTGGATTTGATAATTATAACCTTTCCTTTTTTTAGATTTTTGCAAGTTTCTTTTACATAGCTTAAATCAAATCCTCCTTCTTTTTCCTTGTAGGGGGTTGGAACGCAAACAAAAACAATATCTGCCTTATTTACATCTTCCATAGAGCCTTTGTTTTGTCCTTTGTCGTAGACGAGTATTTCTATATCATTTTTTTTCTCAAGGTATTTAAGGAGAGCTCCGCCTACCATTCCTACTCCTACAATTCCTATTTTTTTAATTTCTTTCATATAAAAATTATTAACAAGTTTTTTTGTAATTTAAATTAGAGGGCAGGCCGAGCGTTTTTTCTTTTTCGTACTGAGGGCTTGATATTCTTTTTTTAACTGCTTCGTGATCGCCACTCTCTATTCCTTCCAGGAGTTTTTTTGCTTTTTCATTAAGTACTTTTTGTTTGGCAAAAATCATTCCCTTGCTTTGGCAAGAAAGTTTTTGTGTTGTTGCTACAAGATGAAGCTGATACTCTTCTCCAAAAACCTTAAAAAAGATATATTCCACTCTTTCCATATTTATGCCCGATGTAACAATAGTTGCCTTTTTTTCTTTTTGGGGTATAAAGTGTTTTGTTTTAGCAAAGTAAGCGGCAGAAATTGTGTCGGTAGACTCTTTGTCGATGAATATTTTCTCTTCTTTTACATTTAGTTTTTTAAGGTAATTAAGCATTACTTCTGCTTCTGTAAATCTTGGAGGATTTTCTTTGCTTTTTGGAAAATTGTATTTTCCGGAAAGCAAAAAGCAAGCACCGTTTTCAAGATGTAGCCTATGTGCTTCTTTAAGACGATTTATTGTTTCTTTTGAAAGTCGGCCCTTTTGATCTATTCCTGAGCCTAGGACGATAATAATCATAATATTAAAATGTTATCACGAATTGAAGGAAAATAGAAATTTTATTTTTTCGGCTCTATAAAGTACCAATTTCCTTCTTTAATCTTTTTTAGTTTGTATTTGTCTATTCTTACTCTTTGAAGGTCTGTTACGGTATAATTAAAAACCTCAAACATCCTTCGTATTTGCCTATTTTTCCCTTCACTTAAAATTACACGGTATTTTTTGTTTTTTATTTTCTCAATTTCTTTTATTTTTGCCTTTGTCTTTTCTCCGATATCTACTCCTTCTTTCAACTTTTCCGCTACTTCTTCTTTTAGGTCTTTGCTTAATTCCACTTTGTATTCTTTTTCGTGCTCAAAGGAGGGGTGAGTTAATTTGTAGGCAAGCTCACCGTTATTTGTAAGAATAACCAATCCTCTACTGTTTTTATCCAGTCTTCCTGCTATAAAAACTCTTTCTTTTAAGTCTAAAAGAGTGAAGATGTTTTTTTCTCCCGGAACTTCTTTGTGCGTGCAAGAATATCCTTTTGGCTTATTTAGGGCAATAATTATTCTTTTTTCTTTTGGTTTTAATGTTTTTCCCTCGATACGAATAACGTCTTTTTCAGAAACACGCATTCCCAGCTTTGCTAAATTTTTATTTACCGTTACTTTCTTTTCTTCTATTAATTTTTCCGCTTTCCTTCTAGAGCAATATCCGCTACGGGCAATAAATTTTTGTATTTTTTCGGTATACATAGAATAAGGAAAAGGGCAGATTTTTATTTCCGCCCTTTTAAAATAAATAGTGAAGATTTTTTTCCGGCAAGAATGCAAGAAGAGGAAAGAAAAGAAATCCCGAGAAAAGAGACTGTTTCTTTTCGATCGGCATTGGATGCCAAAAAGCATCCAGGAAACTTCTTGACGAGTCTCGAAGGTTGACTTTTGGAGCAGAAAATCCTCTTTCGGAATTAAACATCGTCACCTTTCGGCTCTCATTGGATCCTCCCGCTCTTCCCTCGTAATCCACCCACACGTGAGTGGGGGAGATGGAAAGAGTGTAAGGAAGTTCATGAGCTGTAAATACGGAAGCGGTGATAATAAGTCTCGTCTTGCAGTCGCCTGTTCGTTTTTCTATAGCTTCCTTAACGGTTGGGAAGTACCAAGGAAGATTGTACGTTTCCCAGTCATGCTGATAAGGGAAAAACGCTTTAACAAATCTTTCCACTTTTAAAGGAGTCTCTCTGGCGGTTTTTATGGCAATGTATTGTATCACTTCGGGGCAGGGATTTATCGGTGGATCGTAAAGTCGGTAGACACTTTTTGCAAAGTATGCCGGATTGGGATACAAAACATAGATTGTCCACACGAGAGCAACGAAAAAGCCGAAAATCAATCTTCTTATATTCACCCTTAAAACCTCCTTTCCAAAGAACTTTTGTTTGTTAATTATATCAACATTACGGAAAAAATAAAAGAAAAAGCCGGCTTAATGACTAAGACGGCTTATTGTCTTCCTTTTTATAGGGAGGGTGTATTACAACTTTTCTTTCGATATTTTCAATTCTTCTTTTAAGATTATCAAAACCCTCCTTCAATCCTTCTTTTTCATGCTTGGAGAGACTTCTCCAGGTTTTTTTCAGCATTTTCGGTCCGTATTTATCTTCAATGGCAAGTAAAAAATTTTCTGATGTTAATATGCTTGCATAAGCCTCTTGAAGCATTTCGGAATAAAAGTCGTAAATTTTGCCTGTAATACGATGCACTCTTTCTTTTTTGTAGCTCTCCAGACAGACAACATTTTTTTTAGGGAAAATATCGAATTCTTTTTGAAAATAATCTTTTCCTTTTCTTTTTTTGTAACTTTCAAAGTGTAAAATGTTACTCATTTTTAAACACCTCCCGTTATTTTAATAAAGAACAAAGCAATCTTCCTCCTTTTTTTAATTATTCCCACTTTACTAAAAATTCGTGGTAATCTGATCCTTTGTGCATGCAGGCGGTTTCTTCTACGGTTATTTTTTTATTTTTTAATACAAACTCACACAGTCCTTTGAAATATCCCGCGTGATAAATGCATACGATAGGATGAGTCTTAATTTCTCTTTCTCTTACAATCATTTGTTGTTTTTCTTTGTCAAACTTCAGTGTTTCCATTTTTCCAAAATCGTAATTTTTGTACCAGTATTTTTCAGCGTTTTTAAAAAGAGTTTCGACGGAAATAAGGTATTGGGCCATTATTTTTAAAACAAAAGAAAACTTAGGAGCAAAATATCCCATTTCAAAAACATCTTCTTCTGTCCAGTTGAATATTTCCTTGCAGGTAACAATGACAATAGCACTCAATCCCTCACTTACCCACTGGAAAGATTTTACTTTTTCAATATCTAAAGGAAAGTCGAGTTCTTTTAATTTTTCTTTAAGCTTTCTAAGGCCTTCTTCTCCCTCTTTTTGCTTGATGTACTCAACATGCATGCGAAAAATCTCTCCCTTGCAGTTTCCTTTAAAGTTTTTTAATCTGTCTGTTATTTCTTGTAGTGTTTCTTCTTTTTCTTGCATATAGAATATTTATTAATCCCATTTTATTAGAAATTCATCGTAACTGGAACCTTTATGCACACAAGCAGTTTCTTCAACAGAAATATTTTTGCTTTTTATGGTAAACTCACAAATTCCTTTAAAATATCCCGCGTGATAAATGCATACGGTAGGGTGGGTGTCAACGCCAAATTCTCTAATAACCCCTTCTTTTTTTTCTTTATCAAAGCTTATTAGCTTTAAGGAGCCAAAGTCGTAATGATTGTTCCAATATTTTTCCATGTTGCGAATTAAGGATTCTACAGAAACAAGATACTGAATCATTATTTTAATAATAAAAGAAAATTTTGGAGCAAAGCGACCCATTTCGAAAACATCTTCATCTGTCCAGTTAAAAATTTCTTTGGAAACAATTATAACAAGAGAACTCATACCTTCGCTTATCCAGTCAAACGGCTTTATTTCCTCAAATTTTATAGGAGCGCCAAGTTCTTTCATTTTTTCTTCCAGTTTTTTTACGCCTTCTTCTCCCTCTTTTTTGATAATATAATCTTTGTGCGTACGAAAAACCTCTCCCTTTACGTTCCCGGGAAAGTTTTTTAATCTTTGTGCTGTTTCTTTTAATTCTTCTTGCATTATATTAATTCCATTTAATTAAATATTCGTTATATTCTTCTCCTTCGTGAACCGAAGCGGTTTGTTTTACGTCGACTTCTTTGTTTTCTCCAACAACTAGCTCTATGACTCCTTTAAAATAACCAGCGTGCATTGTGCAGACAACTGGATGCGTTTTGAATCCTTTTTCTCGGAAAATGCCTATCTTTCTATCTTTGTCGAAGGTTTTCATTTCCAGCGACCCAAAGTCGTAATATTTATCCCAGTATTTGTTAGCGTTTTTTGCTATTTTTTCGACTGAAACAAGATAGTACTGGATAGCGGTTTTGGTAATAAAAGATATTTTTGGCGCTGTTCTTCCCATTTCGAAAACATCTTCGTCTGTCCAGTTAAAGATTTCTTTAGCGGTAACAATCATTAAAGAGTTTATTCCTTCATTTATCCAGTGCAAGCTTTTTATTTTTTGGAAATTGATAGGAAATCCGAGCTCAGCCATTTTTTCTTCTAACTTTTTAAGACCTTCTTCACCTTCTTTGAGCTTTATATATTCAGCGTGGTTGCGTAATGCCTCTCCCTTTACGTTCCCGGGAAAGTTTTTTAATCTTTGTGCTGTTTCTTTTAATTCTTCTTGCATTATACTAATTCCATTTAATTAAATATTCGTTATACTCAGCGTCTTTGTGGACGCAAGTTGTTTCTTCGACGGTTATTTTATTTTTTTGCAGTACAAATTCGGCCATTGCCTTAATATAGCCGGCATGATAGGTGCAAATTAAGGGATGTGTTTTGTAACCCTTAATGCGAAGTATTGCCCATTGTAAGTCTTCATTAAATTCTACCGGCTCTAAAGAGCCAAAATTAAAAATATTTTTCCAATAAACGGGTGAGGCTTTAAAAAGTCTTTCAGGGAGTATGATGCTTTGTACCACTAATTTTAATCCCAAAGAAAAGCGGGGAGCAGTTTCTCCCATTTTAAAAATATCACTTTCTTCCCAATAAAATAATTCTTTAGAGGTAATAATTATTAAAACACTAAGACCTTCGCTTTCCCAGCCCTCTCCTTTTATTTTTTTAAAATTTATGGGGGCTCCGATTTCTCCCATTCTTTCTTCCAGCTTTTTAAGACCACCGGCGCCCTCTTTTTTTCTTATATATCTTGCATGAGTAATTAAAACTTCTCCACGGACTTTTCCGGGAAAGGCAAGTAAATTTTTTACAGTGTCTTTTTCCATAAATTTATTCCCATGTTATAAGATATTCGTTGTAGGGATCTCCTTTGGTAATGAATCTTGTTTGGCGACAGGTTACTTTTGTGCTTTTAATTGCCAGCTCGCAAAGGCCTTGATAGTAACCTGCGTGATAAAGAGATGCGTCAACGTGTGTATTAAAATCGGTTTCACGGAGAATTATTTTTTTCTCTTCCTTGTTTATCTCCGCCAGAAGGGAGCCAAAATCAAAGTGCTTGCTCCAGTATTTTTGTGCACTATTTACAATAGAGTCAATGGAAACAATATATTGCATCATTACCTTAATGATAAAAGAAAACTTAATTGCAAATCTTCCCATTTCAAAAACATCTTCATCTGTCCAGTTAAAAATTTCTTTTGCGACGACAATTGTTAGAGCGCTTTTTCCTTCATTTACCCACTCGAAAGACTTTATTTCATCAAATTTTATAGGAACTTCAAGTTCAGCCATTTTTTCTTCTACTTTTCGGGGACCATCTTCTCCCTCTTTTTTGATAATATAATCTTTGTGCGTACGAAAAACTTCTCCCTTCACGTTCCCGGGAAAGTTTTTTAATCTGGTGGCGGTTTGTTGTAATGTTTCTTCTGTAATTTTATTAAAAATTATGATGATTACTTTCTTTTATTTTAACAGTTTTTTTGCTTCACGGTATATTAAATTTTCGCCTCGGTGGAAATTATTTTTTTGTCCTTCAATTATTTTTTCTCTTGATTTCTTATTATACAATAAATTTTCTATATTTTTACAAACTTCTTTTTGAGGGGTGCTTGCTTTTTGCATAATACAGGTTTTTGTTTTTTCAAATGGTGTAACTTCATGAAGATGTATTTCCGGTGTTTTCTTTCCGGTAAATCTTTTTACATTTGTGATTACGGGTATATTTGCATAAATTGCTTGGGTAAGAGTAGCCAGTCCTTGATGTTGAAATACAAGATCACTGCTTGATAGAATTTCGGAAAATAGATCCCAACTAACCAACTTTTCGTGAATTATCCATTTTTTCTTCATTTTTTTAGAACACACTCCTTTTTCTGAACCAACATAAACTATTTTTATTTTTCGCCCCTCTCTTGTTAATTTATCTGTAGCTTTTAATAATTTTTCTAAAGCCCATAAACGATGTCCAGCACCAAAGCCCCCAAAATAAGAAAAGATAAATTTCTCATCTTTTTTAATGCAGTATTTTTCTCTTATTTTTTCTATTCTTTTCCGGGATACTTTTTCGTGAAAGGGGACAAAGCCAACGGGTTTTATTTCTTTAAGAGTGCTTGGTGGTATTGAAAAACCACCTCCATTTTCTTTTAATCCAAGATGAAAAATATTTTTTGGTAAGTTAACTAAATGTTTATTGGCCCATTTAAGATGAGGAAAATCGGGATATTTTTTTTCATTAAAGAGCCAATTCGAATCTACTGTTACTGAAGGAATGTTTGGAAAAGGAGATTTTGCACGAAAAGATTTTTCTTTTTTCCATATTTTGGAATTGAAATAAAGAATAATATCGGGTTTTTCTTTTAAAACAACTTTTTTTAATTTTTCTGGTGTGGGCGTATGATGTTTTGGAAAAACATCTCCTTTAAGGAAAGGAAGGTTTATTTCTTGGAGAGCACAAAAAATTATTTTTTCGCCTCTTTTGGAGATATAATTTGCCGTTCCAACTGCCTGACTAAATTCACCGGCTCCCATACTAACAAAAAGATACTTTTTTTTCATATTTTATAAATTATTTATTTTTCCAGCATTTTATAGTATAACGACTCGTATTCATTTACCATTTTCTCAACAGAAAAGTTTTTTTCTACATGCTCTCTGCACTTTTTTGGGCTTATGGATTTAATGTTTTTCACACTCTCAATTAATCCCAAAACCCCTTCTTTCTCTTCAACCAAAAAGCCTGTTTCTTTGTCTTTGATTGTTTCTTTCGCGCCTCCATTTTTGTAAGCAACAGCAGGCGTTCCGCAGGCCATTGCTTCTACGGGAACAAGACCAAATGGCTCATTCCACTTTATGGGGAAAAGAAATGCCTCTGCTTTTTTATAATAATCAACTATATTTTTTTGGTCCATTTCGCCCAAGTAAATTATTTGTTTTTTATCTATAAGAGGAGAAATTTCTTGTTTAAAAAAATCTTCTTCGGTTATTTTTCCAATAAGAAAAAGTTTTTTATTTAGATTTTTGGCAACTTCTATTGCTTCTTTTGGTCCTTTTTTCTTGGCAAGTCTTCCTACCCAAAGAAGATAGTCATCTTTTTCGTCTGAGTAATCAAATTTATCGAGAGGGATTCCGTTGTAAACTGTTTTTATGAAATTAAGACCCAGTGTGCGTTGTGAATCGCTGATAGAAGAATAATTTAAGTCTTTATAATGCAAAAGAAGCTCTTTTTCATCTTCGTTTTCAAAATCAAACATTCTGTGAAAGGTGTGAAGTGTTGGTGTTTTACAGATAGCGGAAAGAGGAAGTGCAGAAAATTGAGCATGAGAATGAATAATATCGAATCGATCGGCTTTTTCAAAACAATTTGCGACATGAACAAGTGGCTTAAAAGAATTTTTGAGAGAAGCCATAACATCTTTTTGGAGACCAAAAGCTTCTTTATAGACATACTCTAATTTTGCTGAAGTTTTTGACTCCCCAACGGAAAAGAGGGTAACTTCATGTCCTTTTCTTTGAAGTTCTTCGGTAAGCCAAGCCACAATCCATTCGGTCCCTGCAAACTTGGGGGGAGGAATGGGTATCCAAGGAAGAACAAGCTGTGCTATTTTTAGTTTTTCCATGTTTGTTAATTATTAAAAGTGTTGTGATGAGTTTCGGAAAGTTTTTTTTCAGCGTTTTTTATGCAATCAAGAACTTTTTCTTCGTCAGAAAATATTTCTTGAAATTTAAAATCGTACTCACATTTCATTTCTTCTTTTTGTTTATCTATTTCTTTTTTACTTTCAATAACAAAGTCAAAAAACTTAGCAATTCCTTGAACCAACTTGAAACTGCTTTTTTCACCGTGTTTTTCGAATATTTTTTTAAGATTTTGGGGAAAATAATTTCCTTCTTCTTCAAAATTACCAAATTTATATGCCAAAAGAAAAATATCTTTAGCCACACCCCATTCGGGGTTGGGGATTCTTAAGGCAATACTATCGGGAGCTTCTGCCATGTGATATACATTTATATCTTTATTGTAAGCCATAGGATATCCTGCCCTCCAATACCTGGTAGAAAGATCGGACCCTTCTCCTCTCATATTAAAAACTTTTTCATCATAATAACCAACATCTTCGAAAACTTCCTTGTAGGTTGCCATATAGCGAGAATAAATATATTCCACAAAAGTGGTTCCACTTTCTTCAATGAATCTGTCTTCTTCTTTTGGGCGATCGTATTTTCCATCATCTTTTCCTCCTCTCCAAATAACATTACACATAAGTGCAGAAATTCTTTTATCTTTTTTGAGGGTTTCTATTGTTTTTAAGATAGTATCCTCTTCAACTTCCATATCCGAATCACAAAAAATCAAAATAGGGTTTTTTGCTTTTTTTGCTCCGGTATTTTTGTTTATGGAGATTCCTTTTATTCCGGGATTATAATAAGAAAAATCGTCTCTTTCCTTAAAAATATCCATTAAGGGGTCTTTAAGGGAGTTGTCTTGAGTGGAGTCAGTAACTATTATTTCTCCCTCAAACAATTCTTGCCAACCGCGAGAATTGTATATTTTTTGTATTGTCTTTATTGTTTGATCTACTCTTTTGAAAGAAGGAACAATAACTGAAACGGCTGGTTTTTTATGCATATTTATTTTCCTTGAGTTACTTTTTTAATTACCCATGCGGGTTTTTCTTTTGTATAAAGAGGAATATTAAAGAATATGCTTTTTAAAAACTCGTGATCTCCCGGTTTCATTTCTTTCATCACTTCTTTAGTTTCTTCAAGTACAATCTCTTGTCTTTTTTCCATTTTTTTTACCTCTTCTTTTTTAAGAAAAGAGGGCGTGCTAATAAAGTTTAGTTTATATAAGGGGCCAAAAACCATTTTGAAAATATATTTTACTCGAGGCAAATGATATTTGGAAGTAATTATTGTTGCACTTTTTTTCTTATAAGGAATAAAATATTCTTTTTTGGCGTAGTAGGCGTTACTAATAGTGTCTTGTGATTTTTCTTCCAAATATATTTTTTCTTTAGGGACTCCCAAAGAGGAAAGATATTTTTTCATCGCCATTGCTTCTGTAGTGGGCGGGAGCTTGTCTTTGGGATACAGGAGGCTGTACTTTCCGCAAAGAAGAATATTAGTTTTTTGACTGCCCTCATCAAACAACTTCTTTGCTTTTTGCAATCTTTTCTTTACTTGATCGGGAATTTCTCCCTTAAAACTTATTCCTCCACCTAAAACTACAATGGTCATATTAAAGAGATTATAGCACTGAAGAATAAAAATAAAAGAAAATCTTCTTTTTTTAGAATATTTTTTGAGATTTTTAAAAAAGAGACGGTTATTT